>JANPCU010000173.1:0-17957 GCA_031431195.1 Planctomycetota bacterium
CCGAGATCCGAGCCCGCGAGACAGCTGCGGCCAGCCAGATTCTGGACCTCACCTGGAGAGGGAATCTGGGCCTGCCGAATCGCAAGCTGCAGGCCGACCTGGATGCCCGCTGGCGACTGGCCGAGGTGTTTCGCCGCACGCTGTAACCCGAAAACCGTTGAGAAATACATGTGAGCAGCGAACATCCGGGCGAAGTCACACCGCAAGTTCCGCGTGAGCACAACCAACTCGAACCATCCGCATCCAATCGCGACGAACCTTGTGAACCGCAACTTCGCGCCCTCTGCCAAGAACGAAACCTGGACCGCTGACATCACTGATATACCAACCGCTGAGGGCTGGCTAAATCTGGCGGTGGTCGAGCACTATACACCCGAAAGATCGTGGGCTGGTCGATGGCTGACCACATGGAAAGCCGTCTGGTGGTCGATGCCTTGGAGAGGGTCGTGCAGCGTGAATTCCCCGAAGAGGGGCTCGTGGCTCACCCTGATCGCGGAGTTCAATACGCCAGCGAACACTACCAACAACTGCTCTCAAAGCATGACATCACATGCTCGATGAGCCGCAAATGCAACTACTGGGAAGCAACCGAGGCCGCCGTCAGGAGGAAGGCCGAGGGCGGTAGTCTTCTGCCCGCTCCGATGGAATCATTCTTCGCCACCTTGAAGAAGGAACTGGTCCATCACGAACACGCGCTGAGGCCTGCCACAGCCTCTTCGAATACATCGAAGTGTTCTACAACCGAGTCCGCAGACACTCCGCCCTCAGCTTCAAATCACCCGCCCAATTCGCCGAAACCCTGTCACCCCTTTCCCACGCCCACGAATCGTGGGGAAGTCTAAACCCATCCAGTTGAAGTTGGTGGACCACTCGTGGTGCTGCGTCCACGCTTGATGTTGGGGTTCGCCAAGGTCGGGAGGGCGAGGCTCCTGCTGAGCCGTTGATGAGAGTTGACGTGTCCCCCGGCTCGCGGCTCCGCAGGAGTTTCGCCCTCTCGAGCGGGTGGAACCCCCAAAAATAAGGGTGGACAGGGCACTAGAAGCCACGAATGACCAGTCCGGAGATGATGGCTACGAGACCTCCCGTGCCCAGTAGGGCCCACGGCCAGACTTCATCCAGCCGCATAAAGATCGAGACCAGGATGGCCGGCGGAAAGAACCGCATCAGCATGACCAGCAGGAAGCTCTCTTCGGTCCACATAATGACCAGCCAGGCAATCAGAAAGCAGCCGATTCCGCTGACCAGTAAGATCTGCCCCAGGGTTTCCCGGAACGCGGGCAGCAGTGCAGCTGCCACGCCGATGGCCAGCAGCACGCCCACTCCGACCAGAACCATCACCACCTGCGTGAGATTCTGCTTGAATTTCTGGGACTTCTTGGCAGCCAGTTTATGCTTCTTCTGAACCTTTTCTTTCTGTTCTTGGATGAGAGGGGATTCTTCCAGCTCTTCAATGTGGATGACCCCTTTGCAGACCTTGCACCGAAACTTGGTGCCCGCCCGATCATCGGGAACTTTGTATTCTTTCGAGCATTCGGGACACACTGCGAGAATCGACATTCGCCCTCTCCTCGTTCACTGGAGTTTGAATGGATAAACTATCCCGCGTCTGTGTTGCCGTCAAATCTCGACCGCGATCTACGCATTCACCGATTCCAGCGCAGGCTCCATGGCGGTATTTGATTGCCCTCTGAGACTGTCCGTCATGCATTCTGGCTCGACCGATGGAACCTTGCGGTGTCTCTGGCGTTCTGGTTCGGTGATGCTGAGGGAGTTTGGGGGTTATTGTCTATCGCGAAATGTGGGAAAACTCGCACGTTTCGTACTCGCACCGGCTCAGTTGATTGACGCACCGGCGCTGGCCCGGTAGCGTTTGGGCACGATTGTCTGAAGCATTGTGCTCACTTCCTCGCTGCTCTCTCTCGTAGAACTTCCCGGATGTACAGTTGGTGCGGAAAACTTGTCTGTCGCTGGCCGCTGGGGACCATTGTGGCATGGCTGTTCATCTTGATCTTGGTGGTCAAGACCGCACCGCCCATGGTTGAGGTGTCTCGGGACGGAGAGTTTGATTACTTGCCCTACGAGAGTGCCAGCCTCGCCGCGCAACGGGCATTTAAGCTGGCGTTTCCACCCGCTCCCGTCACGGAGCCCGAAGGCCTGGAACACTCCTCAACGGGAGGAACAGACACTCGCATCAAGGCGATCGAATCGAACGGCAATTCCAAGACAGACCCCTTGGGCTCCAGTGTGGTCATCGTGCTTCAACGAGAAGACCTCAAGGAGGGATTGACCGCCGAGGATCGAGCGTTTGTCACGGATTATCTGGAGCCGGGTTTACGACTCATTCAATCCCAAACCGGGGAGGGTTACGTCCACATCCCGTTACCCGAGATCCCCGTTCCGATTCCCACCGGAAAACAGATCATCCGTGGGGTGTGGACATTCAATGACGATCGGATTGGCCCCTTACTGGATAGCAAGGACGGGTTTGCGACTCTGGTCTTGTTGGAGCTAACGACAGAATTCCTCAACCGGGGGAACAAGCTCGTCCTCAGTCGGATCGAAGATCTGCTGGAATCGAAGTCGCTACTGACTCACCTGCCCACTGGACTGGACGTGGCCCTGAGTGGTTCGGCCACAGTCGGCCAGGATATGAAGGTGGCCGAAACCGAGAGTGCGGAAAACACAGAGCACTACACGATTGTGCTGGTCATTGTGTTGCTGATGGCGATCTACCGAGCGCCGCTGATGGTGTTGATCCCCTTGATCACAGTCGGCGTGGCGGTGAAGATCACCATTCATCTCCTGCGCATATTGGCCAAATTCGATGTGGTGGGACTGTTCGTGGGACTGGATGTCTACGTCTCCGTGGTGGTGTATGGGGCGGGAGTCGACTTCTGTCTATTCCTGATTGCTCGCTACAAGGAAGAGTTGGATCACGGGGCGAGCTTTCGCGATGCCACGACGCTGGCTGTGAAGCATGTGGGTGCCGCCCTGGCGACCAGTGCTGGAACGAGTATCGTCGGGATCGCGATGCTGACGCTGACGGAGTTCGGCAAGTTTCGTCAGGCGGGCGTCGCGATCTCCTTCGGTCTGTTTGTCGCACTGATCTGCGCCATGACGTTGACCCCGGCGATGATGTACTTGTTCGGACGGTGGACGTTCTGGCCCGATGTGCGGCGGGAGCGAATCTCGGCTTCCGAGGGGTTCATGCCCGCGCGGTCGGTCTGGAGTGTTCTTCAGGAACAACGCTGGCTGGAACGCGGCTGGGAGTGGATCGCCGATCTGATCTCACGGCGGCCCGGTGGGGTGTTCGTGACGACCATCCTGTTGCTGACGCCGCTGGCCTTGGTGGGGGCCTATTTCAAGGATCACTTGAGCTATGGGCTGTTAAGCGATTTACGTCCGAACGTCACCAGCGTCCGAGGGGCCGACGCGGTCAGGAAGCACTTCCCGAGGGGGGTGGCCGGACCGACCACATTCCTGATTCAGGACAAGAACCTGGGGGTCTCTAATATTACTTCCGGTCGCCAGCTGGCTAAATTTCTGACAGATGAATTGCAGTCACAGTCGGCAACTCTCGCGATTGCGGATGTCCGGTCCCAGACGGCACCTCATGGAGCGATGACTAAGACACAGGCCGTCGGCAGAGGCTCTGCCGTCGCTCGGAACTCCGCGCATCGGGCTTACTGCAGTACCGAGAAGGGCCCGCTCCAGGGCCAGTTGATGCGGATCGATATCGTCTTTCAGACGGATCCCTTTGCCCGAGATGCGATTACACGTCTCGATCAGGCCGAGATAGCGATTCGAGAGGCCCTGCACAAATACTCGCTGCCCGTCCCCGCTGATGCCGACGAAGACACCGCCGAGGAATCGTCCTCTGATTCCTCGAACACCCAGCCCGAAAATGCCCGAGTCGATTTTAGCCAATCGGCGAAAATCCTGGCCATGGGCGCGACCGCGAGCATTCGCGACCTCAAAAGAACGACCGATCGGGATCAGGTTCGCATTAACATCTATGTCTCGCTGGCCGTCTTTCTGGTCTTGATGACACTTCTGCGGCAACCTGCCCTCTGTGCCTACTTGATTCTCACCGTAATCTATAGCTATCTGGTCACTCTCGGTGCCGCATGGATTCTCTTTCGCATCACCACGGGACCAGAGTTCACCGGCCTCGACTGGAAGGTGCCCGTCTACCTGTTCACACTGCTGCTCGCGCTGGGCGAGGACTACAACGTCCTGTTCATGTCTCGGGTCACCGAAGAGCAGCCGAAGCACGGCGCGATTCCCGGTATTCTGATCGCCCTGACCAAAACCGGGGGCATCATCTCCAGCTGTGGCATCATCATGGCAGGGACGTTCGCTTCGCTGATGACTGGCAGCCTGGCGAGTATGGTTCAGATGGGATTCGCGCTGGCGTTCGGGGTCATGGTTGACACGTTTATCGTGCGACCGATTCTGGTCCCGGCGTATCTGGTGCTGCTGAATAACGGCACGTTTGGGGGCCTGAGCCGGTTCCTGGGGGCGTATCAGCCACAGGCGAACGCCTCCTCCGTAGTCTTGGCAGGGGCCATCGATCAGAAAGAGCCAGTTCCCCCGAATCGCTAATGCGTTGAGGCACTGGTCCTGACATATCGAATTGACAGCTCCCAACCGCTTCTCCGTGCCACACCTCCGACGCCCCACGGGGCAGCACTCGACAGCCCAGGGCCAATGACTCGACGAAGTTGAGGAACGCCGCCCTGGGTGAGGAGGCCCCGCGTTCGATCCCAGCCCTGCAAGGGCGGCGTTTTTTCGGGCCGCTCGGAATCGCGCCCCTGCAGGGCTAGGGAGGCTGTCTTGTGCTGTCCGACCCTGCACTGGCTTCGCCCTCCCGATCAAGCACCGGATTCCTTTCCTGAGTCAACTCCTGACGATCTTTGTTCTTGCTGTGCGTACTGAAACTCGAGGATTCACCGTAACTTCACACCGTCCGGGGTGTTTAATCCCTGCGGAGTGGCGATTTCTGGGAGAGAACAGAGTGATGAAGAGCATCGTGGGCGGCTTTTGTGGGCTATTGGCCTTGGGCTTTTTTCTATTCTCGGGTCCCCGGCTGTGGTCGCAAAATCCGAGCGCACCAGGTGCTGACAAGCCAGCTGAGTCCGTTCCGGGAGGGGCAGTGCCTGCGGGTGGACCAAGTGGTCCCGGTGGTGGTTTCCCCGGTGGTCCCGGTGGTTTTCAGCCTCCCCTCGATCCGGTGTCAGCGGCGCTCGATACCAATGGTGACCGCGAAATCTCCGCTGAGGAGATGGCTCAGGCTCCCGAGAAGCTGCACAAACTCGACAAGAATCAAGACGGCAAGATCACCAGTGAGGAGGCATTTCCGCCCTCCTCATGGGGTGGCGGTCGCCGTGGCTTTGGCGGCCCCGGTGGCGGAGAGGAACGCAAACTCCTTAAGGAGTTTGACAAGGACGGCAACGGCTACTTAACGAAGGAAGAGCGTACTGAAGCTCGCCAGAAAGCTCCCCCAGCTGGCGGTGGAGGCCGTAGCTTTGGCGGTGGACCGCCCGGCGGGGGGGGATTCGGACGGCGCGGCGGCGAGCCTCCGAAGCCGGGAGAGAAGCTGACTCCGGCGGATGTGAAGAACTTCCCCCAGTCCGATCTCTACGACTCGCGGGTGCTGCGAACAGTGTTCATCCAGTTCGAGAATGCCGACTGGGAAACTGAGTTGTCGGACTTCCACAACACCGATGTCGAAGTCCCCGCGACCTTGACCGTCGACGGGAAGGAGTATCCGCATGTGGGTGTTCATTTCCGCGGCATGTCGTCCTATATGATGGTCCCTGCCGGATCGAAACGCTCGTTCAATCTGGCGCTGGACCTTGCCGATCCGGACCAGAAGCTGTACGGGTACAAGACGCTCAACCTGCTGAACTCGAACGGTGATGCGTCGATGATGAGTTCACTGCTCTACTCACAGATCGCTCGCGAGTTCATCCCAGCTCCGAAGGCGAACTTCGTCCAGGTTGTCATCAACGGCGAAAGCTGGGGCGTGTATGTGAACGTTCAGCAGTTCAACAAGGACTTCCTGAAAGAGAACTATCCGTCCACTCAGGGGGCCCGCTGGAAGGTCCGGGGCAACCCCGGTGCCGATGGCGGTCTCCGCTATGTCGGTGACGATGTCGCGGAATATCGCAGCCGCTACCAGATCAAGTCGACCGACGACGACAAAGCGTGGAAGGATCTGATTGCTCTCTGTAAGACCATCGACCAAACTCCGCCGGTCCAATTGGAGGCGGCGCTCACTCCGATCCTGGATATCGAGGGAGTGCTGAAGTTCCTGGCCCTCGATTGTGTACTCGTCAATAGCGATGGGTACTGGACGCGGTCGAGCGACTATAGCCTTTATCAAGACGAGACCGGCAAGTTCCACGTGGTCCCGCATGACATGAATGAGGCGTTCCACAGCGGCGGCGGACCGGGTGGTCCCGGAGGAGGCTTTGGACCTCCCGGTGGTGGTCGGGGACGCGAGGGGCGAGGTGAGCCACGTCCCGAGGGTGGCCCGCCATTTGAAGAGGGGGCTGGTCCTCCCCCGGGTGGAGAATTCGGCCCGCCGGGTGGTGGGTTCGGTGGTCCACCGGGTGGTGGACGCGGAGGCCCCGGTGGGATGAGTCATGGCGGAGTCGACCTCGATCCGCTGATCGGTCTCGATGATGCCCGCAAGCCGCTTCGCTCCAAGCTGCTCGCTGTCCCCAGCCTCAAAGCCAAGTACCTGAGCTATGTCCGACAGATCGCCGAGAAGTCGCTCGACTGGCAGACCATCGGTCCCGTCATCGCCCAGCAACGCAGCTTGATCGAGGCAGAGGTCGCTGCCGATACTCGCCAACTCGGTTCGCTGCAAGCCTTCCAGACCGCCACTGACCCCGACTCCACCGGCGAGGGCGCACACGGGCTGCGGCACTTCTTCGAGGCACGAAGGGCTTACTTGCTGGCGCACAAAGACGTCGCAGCCGCCGAACCCCTCGCCGTGGTCGAGCGCCCCTTAGTGCCAACTCCGGCTGCCGAAACCATCGTCACCGGTCTGGGGCCTCAGCTGACCAAGTCGGCGGCACCGGGGGCGAACTCACCGCGCGTGGTCATCAACGAACTGATGGCCTCGAACTCGAAGACGGCCAAGAACCCGCAAGGGAAGTACACCGACTGGGTCGAGATCCACAACCCGACGCCGGAGGCTCTCGACCTGTCGGGCGTCTATGTGACCGATACCGATCGGTCGCCTCGGAAATGGCAGTTCGCGAAAGGGACCGTCGTACAGTCTGGCGGGTATCTCGTCCTGTGGGCCGATGAAGACGGCAAGGCCACCAACGGGTTGCACCTGAACTTCAAGCTGTCGAGCCAGGGCGAAGATCTGTACCTCGTGGACAGTGACGAGCGCGGGAACGCGGTCCTCGATCACATCCGCTTCGAGAAGCAAACGGACGACGTGGCTTTCGGTCGTCATCCCCTGAAGCCCGATGAATGGGCACCGTTGTTCGCGACGCCGGGAGACAAGAACCGAGTGAGCGAGTAGGCTGGCGCTGGACTCGCATGCGGTGTCCGATCGGTGCTGGATTGCCGTCAGCTAGCCGCTTTCGGCAAATCGAAGACATGAATCGGCGAGGTATTGCCGGGGTAGATCCCCTCGCGAGCCTGAGATCTCTGCTGACCGAAGGTGCCTGCATTGGAGAGGACGGCGAGGCGTGTCCCGCTGGGGTGCAAGGCAACGGAGTGGCAGTTCGGCATCAGCTGGTCGCCGGTGAAGAACGGGGCCGGTTCACCGGTGCGATGGAAGAAGTAGCGGCCACGACCCGGCTGGCCGCTGCACACGCCGATCCAGTAGCCAGCGGGATGGAACGCCAGTTCGTGAACGAAGCCTTCGGTCTTCTCGCCGATGCTCAGCGTCTGGATCTCCGTGCCATCAGACCAGTTGAAGAACTTGACATGCGGCAGGGCTTCGACGAACCCACCGCCCGCTGGCTTCGCGCCGGCGACGGCGAGTGTCTCACCCGCAGTGTCAAATGCCAGCACACGCACGCCGCCGACATCCTGGATCTGCGAGAGTAGGTAGAGTATCGACGCATCGAATTGTCGCACCTGCTGACCCACAGCCAAGTCCCATTGCTGGACGATCCCTTTCAAATCGCCACTCACCAGCGACTTCCCATCCGGGTGAAAGGCCAGCGAGTAGTTGTCCTCACCCGGACCAGCGAACTCCTGAAGCTTCTTCCCGTCGACGGTCGACCAGAGGCGAATCGCTTTGTCGAGTCCGCATGTTGCGACCTGCTCGCCATCGGGGCTGAGGGCGATCTGACGAATCCAGCCATCGTGCGCCGCTTCCACATTCCATGCGGGTTGCGGAGTGTCGGCGGCGGTGAGGCTCCAACCGATCAACCGGCCCCAGCTGTCGGCGGAGTACAGCTGGTGCTTCGAGGGATGGAAGGCGATCTGCGTGACCCAGCCGTTGTGGCCCTTCAGTGGTGGCAGCTCGGGGATGACCGGAAGAGGAGCCTTGTTGTCCTTCTGTTTCGAGTCCACCGTCGCATCGCCCGCAGGCTGTGGCTGACTGAAATCCCAGCGATGGATCAATCCGTCGCGACCGGCGGCATAGAGGGCCTTTCCGTCAGGGCTGAAGCGGATCGAGGCGATCTGCCGTTCGGTGGGAATGATGGTGAATGGCTGGGGTGGTGCTTGGGGCATGGGGAGTCTCAAACCAGGAGAACTTTCTGTACGACACTCTTCCGGAATGAACGCACTCTGGGAAAAGCTGTAGTCGCGAGCACAGCACCGTCTCGCGCAGAGTGGTGAGCCAGAAGAGGATTTGTACACAGATCGCAGAGATTTCCACAGATTCAGGAGGGAGTACGAGATGCCTCGCGTCACTGTCCCAATCTGTGTGAACCTGCGAGATCTGTGTACAGAATCACTTTTTCATCCTCCTGTCGCAGCTTTGCAACGGCCCTCATGCCAGGAGTTCTTTGACCGGGTGGCAGTCGTCGTGGGCAATCGGCAGCGGCTGTCCGTTGTTGTCGTACTCCGTCTTCTGGGAGTCAATTCCCAGAGCGTTGAACCAGGTATGGAATAGATGCCCGATGTCGTACGGCTCGCTGTTGACGTAGGTGCCGTTGTCATTCGTCGAGCCGACCACGAGGCCGCGCTTGACCCCGCAACCGGCCATGACCAGCGACCACGCCTCGGGCCAGTGATCGCGACCGAGGTGTCCGTTGATGCGCGGCGTACGACCGAATTCGCTCATCGCGATCACCAGCACGTTGTCGAGCATCCCTGCAGCTGCCAAGTCCTCGACGATGGCGGCGAACGGCTGATCAAATTTTCGCACGAGACTCAAACTGCCGTTGAAGTTGTCGCCATGTGTGTCCCAGCCATACGAGTTGACCTTCACGAATGTTACGCCCGCTTGCAGCATCTGCCGGGCCAGCAGCAGATGCCGTCCAAGATCGTGCGTGCCGTACCGCTCGACATCGCGCGGCGAGAACTTCGAGGCATCGAACAAGTCCTGCCGCTTCATCAACTCCAGTCCCATGTCGTAGACGAACGAGTTCGCCTCGACCGCTCCCTCACGATGCGTCTTGGCGTATCGCTTGTCGGTCAGGGCTCGCAACTGACTCCGCTCCAACAGGTCGCGATCAGAGACGGAGGCATGCCGCAGCAAGTTCTCCGGAGGCTTCCCATCGCCAAAGGCCAGCGATCCGTACTGTGGCCCCAGGAACCCCGCGTCCTTGTAGATGAACCCGCCGCTCATCGGCTTGATCCACACCGATGGCGGTAACCCGCTGTCGTTCGGCCCTAACAGATTCGTAACCGCCGCACTGAAATACGGATAGACCACGCCGCGATTCTTCGGGTCGCCGCGCTGGATGCGCTCGACGCCGGACGAGTGGGCATCGTCTTGAGTACACAGGCTCCGCACGACTGCCAGATGCTGCATCTGCTTAGCCGTATGTGGCAGCAGCTCGCTGAAATGCACGCCGGGGACTGAGGTCGGGATCGAGCGGAACGGCCCACCGAACTCGGTATTCGGCTTGGGATCCCAGCTCTCCAATTGGCTGATCCCGCCATCGAGCCAGATGAACAACACCTGCTTGAAGTGCTTCTTCAACTCCTGCGCGAACGCCGGCGTCTCGATCTGCCCCAGCCCGATCGCCCCGGCGGCCGCCCCCGCCGCCCCGCCCAGCCATTGGCGGCGCGAGAGTTGGTGTTCCCAGGGTTTACAGAGCGGATTGGAATTCATGGGACGAGACCTGCGAGGCGATTGAGGACAGGGACTCGGGACGGTCTGTGGGAAGTGATGGGCCGCTTCATTGGAAAGGCATCTGAGGGTAGCCATCTCGAAACAGGTGACCACTCTGATTGGTTGTACCCCAATGTGGTATCGCCGCGTAGCCCAGGGTTGGCGACGAAGGAGCCTACCCTGGGACTCAACGATGTCTGAACCTGCTCAACCCCAAGGGGGTTTCGTCGCCTGTGTCGCTACTTTTTGTTCCCGAAGAATTGCCGTGAGAAATGACGCAACTCCCTGGGGGTTGAAGCACCGCTGTGTGATCTTGACCCAGAGTAGCCAGCTGCGCTGACAACCCTGGGCTACGAGGCGGAACCCCGTTGGAGTTGGATGCCGGCCCTCGCTGACGCTTCGGGTTGCTGGAGTCCACGTCAGTGATTCAGACAGAACTCCGTCGAAGCCAGCAGCGCCCACGCCAGGTTCGTCACGGCCTCGGGACGCCGCTCGGAGTTCTGGGTCAGGTACTCCGCCACGGCGGTCCGTTCCTCGTCCGTCGGTCGTCGCGTCAGCACACTCAGGTACAACTCCTCCGCCAGTGCCGCTGAGTCACTCGTCTGCTGCAAACGCTCGACCAGATGCCCCGGCTGCGGGGTCAGGCAGTCGAGAACCGCCGGATCGTTGAGTACGAACAGCGACGACTTCAGCGATGGCGAGAACTCAACCTCCGGGTCGGTGGGCACGTTGCCGAACGCCTTGACGAAGGCCGTTCGCAGCTTCTCCACATCGGCCTCGCGCGCCTTGTCGCGCGTGCCGGTCGCGACCAGCACGCTGTTCAGTAACTGTTCCGCTGACAAGCGTTTTTCCATGGCGGTGCGGTAGGTCTCCGGCTTGGGCGGCTCGGCTCCTTCGGGCAGGACGGTCGTCCGCTGGTAGGTCTCGCTGAGGGCCATCTGCCGCAGTATCGCCCGGATGTCGAACTTCTGAACCACGATCTCCTGCGCGAGAACATCGAGCAATTCCGGATGAGACGGCGGGTTCGCCGGATGATGTTGATCGAGGGGATTGACCAGCCCCCGCCCCATCATGACAAACCAGAGCCGGTTCGCGATGTTGCGGGCCAAGGCGGCGTTCGTCGGCGAGGTCACCTCTGCGGCGATGAACTGCATGCCTCGGAATTTCGGCGTGCCGGGGAAGTTGGTCTTCTGATCGGGAGGCACGAGATACTCCTGGTCCTTCTCGAACAGGGGGATCTCGATCTCATTCCCACCGGGGATGCGCGGGCCGGTGGTCAGCGCGACCTTCTCGAACACCGAACTGAAGTCGGCCTTCTTGCTCAGCAGCTTTTCGCCAATAGCCGGGAACTGCACATCGCTGCGGATGAACGTGTTCTGATAGACCGTGTACAGTCCCTGAAAATCGGCCTGCTTGTAGCTGTCGATGAACAGGTGGTCGTGGCACTGGGCACATTGCAGATCCACGCCCAGGAACAACCGACCGACATCGCGCGTCAACCCCGGATAGTCGGTCTCCTGCTGCCCCACCTTCTCCAGGCGTTTGGTGTGGAAGAACGCCGATCCGCGAATGGCTTCGTTGTTCGGATCGGGGTCGAGAATCTCGCGCACCAACTGGTCCCAAGGCTTGTTGGCCTCGAACGAGTTTTGCAGGAACTTGGCCCACTCGGGATTGTCCCCCCGGCGTTCCATCAGCATCGCATGAAACAGATCCTGCATGCGGCGCGGGTGGTCACTGCTGGCCAATAGCGTGTCGATGAGTTCCGCACGCTTGAGAGCTGCGGTGCTATCGAGAAAGGTCTTCGCCTCTTGCCACGAAGGAATGCGTCCAGCCAAGTCGAGATAGACTCGGCGAACAAATGTCGCATCGTCGCCAATCGCCCCCAGCGGCGCGTCATTCGCGGAGGCCGAGATCAGATGATCAATACGCCCGTGAAGCTCGTCGGAAAACAGAGCGGACGAGAAACCGCCCGCCAAAATCAACCACAGCGCGGCACTCTGTAGACCGGATCTGACCATGCGACCCGGAGATTGCTGACTCACAGGCATGATTGGCATTCACTTCACGAGGACAGCAGCGGCCGCCGAAACTCGATGGGGGCTCTGGCATCAAGAAATCCCACTGAGTGGCCTGACGTTAAACGGTTCACCTCTTGCAAACAAGAGTGGGTCGTCGACAGAGTGGAGGTGGGGGCCACGGAGGTTTGGCGGGAGTGGGCCTCGACGAAGAACGGGCCAAGCGAACCGTCTGGCATCTCACTTCACCGCAAGTTCAACTCCGGTCACTTCCATGATGAACCGACCGATCAGCCGGGCGGCGATGTCCCAGTTCTCTTCCCGGGTCCGCTTGGATTCCTTGGGGGGCTGAAAGCTATGGTCGCCTTCCTTCATCCATTTCAGTTGGACCCGTGGGGAAAGCGTGTAGCTCTGGACTTCACTCTTGTCGCCGAACGTGTCCCACTCACCCTGCATCAAGAGGGTGGGAGTCTGGATCGTATCCAAAGGAGTCAGGTCGTACTGGTCGGGCTTGCCCGTGGAATGAAACGGAAAGCCCAGGCAGACTACGCCTCCCACGCCGCTCTCATCGGCCATCGCCGCAGCTGTCCGGCCCCCCTGGGACTTGCCGCCGATGAAGAGCTTCTCGGCCCCAAGTTGAGCGATGACCTGCCGCCAAGTGTCGTGCAGGACCGGTTCGCCATCGGGAGCCCGCCGTCGACCGGTAGTGTCGCGTTCCGCCATGTACGGGAAATTAAAGCGTGCGACACGGAGACCGACTTTGCCGAGGGCTTCGGCAAAGTAGGCCATGAACTCGACCTTCAGGCTCTGCCCCGAGGCGGGGGCTAGCACGATGGTCAGCGCGGCCTTCCTGGGACCATCGAAATCCAACTTGATTTCAGCCATGCAACGCCGCGACTTTGTCAGAGGGGTGTGGGCGGGGTAAGTCCACTCTGGCTTCCCCATCAAGCAGTTTAGCAAGCTGGGAGCGAATGCGGCATCGGCATCGAACCTGTCGTGACCTGATCCAGACGTGGGCGAAATCACGTCGGCGTGCGCCGCGTTGGCTCGCAGGCCACAATCGCGAAACACAACGGTTCACAACCGATAGCGCCAGACGAACTTTGCACTGTCAGTTCCCCCCGCCCACGAGTTCTCAAGTGGTCGCCAGGTATACCGATTGACATCTCTGTTTGAGTGTCGAGAGTCGGCCCGCTAGAATGAATTAACGTTCTACGCAACTCCACATCCTCTGATTGAGTACCCGCGCGCATGCTGGCCCGGCATGAAGTTTTCCCGCACGTCATCGAAATGAACCTCCAAGCCCGTCGGCGGCTGGGCTGTTCGGTGTATATGGTGCATGATGCCGGGGAATGGATGCTGATTGATATCGGGTATGAAGACACGCTCGATGACATGATCGGCCTGATCCGGGACATGGATTTCCCGCTCAATCAGTGCAAGTATCTGATCGCGACTCACGCCGACGTGGACCACATTCAGGGACTGAAGCGGGCCAAGGAGATCATGCCGCAGGCCCAGGTGATCGGCCATCCGCAGGCCGCCGGGCTCCTCGCTGAGGGGGAGCGGATCATGACCTATGCCGAGATCACTGCGCAGGGCATCTCGATCGACCTCCCCAAGATTCGCTTTGATAAGACCATCGACGAGGGGGACAAGCTGAAGCTTGGCTCGCTGACTCTCGACGTGTGGCACACCCCCGGCCACGCTCCCGCTCAGCTGGCGTTTCGGCTGGGGAAGATTCTCTTCTCGGGCGACAACATCTATCGCGACGGCTGCGTGGGGAATATCGATGCTCACCACGGGTCGGATCTCCCCGCGTTCATTCGCTCGCTGACGCGGATCCGGGACACCGATGTCGAGTGGTTGCTGCCGAGCCACGGGCCGATCTTCCGCAATGACCGCAAGCTACTCGACGCGACGATTGCGCGGCTGACGCAGTATCAGCACATGGCCGACTTCGGGACATGTGCGGTCGACTGGCCTTTACTCGACGAGTGGGACGCGGAGTTGGCGAAAGGGAAGGGTCCGGTTTAGTTGGGACTCGGTGAGCTTGACCAAGCGCGAAGCTCAGCATTTGAGGGCACTCGTACCCAGAGTAAGCGTCATTTAGCAGACTCGGGTGAACTTGTGATTCGCACTCCTGACGCATGGTGTTCAAAGCGATGAGCAATGTCCCATTCACAGTCGTACCCCTCGAACAACGCACGGACGCTTGGCTAAACTGGCGTCATCACGGCATCGGCGCATCAGATGCGTCCACAATTATGGGAGAGAGCCGCTTCAAAAGACCAGAAGAACTACTCCGAGATAAGATTGGACCAGTGCGAGATGCAGTCCTTAACGAAGCAATGGCTCTGGGCATCGAGCTTGAGCCCGAAGCCCGTCGTCTTTACATAAAACGAACTGGCAATGTCGTCCGCCCCGTTTGTATTCAAAGTACAGAATACCCCTGGATGCGAGCGAGCTTGGACGGATTGTCTGTCAGCAATGATTCAGCGGTCGAAATCAAATGCGGTCAAATGGTTTACTTTTACGCGTTGGAGTCGCGTCGAGTCCCAGACTATTACTATGGCCAACTGCAGCACATCCTCGCGGTGACCGGGCTGACATCTCTCGACTTTTGGTGTTACTGGCCGGGTTACGATCCAATCTTGATTCGTGTCCCCCGAGATAATTCGTATATTAGTCTTCTCATCCAGACGGAACTGGTTTTTTGGAATCAAGTTCAATTGCGAAGGAATACCACAGTTTCCGAGCCACCATCCATGTCTTCGCCAACGGATGATGCCATGTCGGAGATGGAACCGCCAGCTGCGAATTCTCCGACGGTTCCCCAGCGCCGCCCGCGGGTGGGGTCCGTTGTCATTCCGCTCAGTATTCCATCGAAGGACGAGCCGCCCCCTCCCCCGACTTGGCGTAATTATGTATTCGGCCCCGAGGGGAAGAGCTTCTCGATTTCACTCTTGGTGCATCTGCTCTTGCTGGCACTGTTGGCCATCCCCATCAGTCGCGAAATGTCGCGGAGCAAAGACATCGAACCCATCATTGAAGTGATCGAGGGCGTGGAGGGGGACGATACCCTCGGTGACTTTATTGACGCGCCGGTCTTGATGACGCAGAAATCCACGGGGCTAGAAGACTTCGAAACTCCCCGCTTCGATGAGGGATCTTCTGGCTTCTCATTGCCCAGCCAGGGAGCCCTTGCGGACTCAGCGGGTTCTTCGGGAGGCGAGGACGGAGACGGAACCATAGACCTCGCGGGTGCGGTCGGAGGTTATTTACTCCGCGAGCCGGGCAACGCCGTCAAAGCGGGGCGATTCACGGCCTTCTCGCGACCGATCATCGTCAAGAGTGTCGGCAGCAAACAGAGTGAAGAGTTCGGCGAACCGGGCGACCCACCGCTGGAGGGGCAAGCCTACTTCATCGTCATTCAAATCCGGGTCGATCCCCGGCGGAAGACCTACCTGATCGGGGATCTCATCGGGTCGGTCGTCGGGACCGACGGCTACACGCAAAAAGTCCCCGAGGGCATGTACATCCTGGACGATGAAGGCAACCCGCAAGAGATCAAACGCTCCAAACCGATTAAGGTCGTCGACAGCGTCGTCCAGCTCCTGATGCGTGTCCCCGGTGCCAAATCCGAAGTCCGCGACAACATTTACCTCAAGTCCAAAATGCTCAAAGAGGAGCAAAACCTCCAGCTGATCTTCCAGAGCCAATCGCGGGCCAAGCCAGAGTGAGGAATGGAGACAGCCAGATTTTATGGCAGCGAGATGAAACTCCCCATGGGCTGTCGGCGAACTTCGCTCAAATCGTCCAGCCCGCTGCGCCAGCAAGGGCCGCGTACCCGAAACCCATCGCACCGCCCGGAGTTCCGCTGGCGGACCTGGGTCGCCATCCCTCGACGAAACGGCGTCCTTTTTCGGGGAAAAAGGCGACAATCAGAGACCGCCTGCTCGCTGCTCCGATCAAGTTTTCTGGCACGCGGCCCTTGCTGGCGCGGCGGGCTGGCAGAGAATCGCTAGTTGGCTCAACGGCGAGGCGATGGGGTCTCAGATCCAACTCGCCATTCTGCCTGGCCTTCAATTCTGGCGGTACACCTGATGAAAGCATCCAGCCGCCAGAATCGAGTTCCTCTTCGCAACATGCTACGGTTCACGTCGTCTCCCGTTGTGTCGGAGACACGCGGAACAGACATGGCTTCTTTTCACAGGCACTCACCGATGCTCCTCTCCCATGCTCGATTCCTGACTGGTCCGTTTACTGGCCTGCGCTGCTGGGGGCTGGGGCTCGGCTTGGTGGCCCTGCTGGGTTGCCAGCCGAGCGGGCCTGCTCCGAAGACACCGGAACAGGTGATCGAGGAATCGCAGAAAACCGTTCGCGAAGTAGAAGCTGTCCTCGCAGCTGTAAAGGAGCCGGAGAAGGCGACCGCTGGCGTGGTCCCCAAGGCGAAGCCAGCTGCTGCTGAAGCTGCTGAGCCCGCCGCTAAGAATGACCCGCTCAAGGATGTCGCTCCTCCGGGGCCAGTGGTGCCGTACTTCAACCCGCTGAACGACGCGGAGATCGCCGAGGGTTGGATTTCGCTGTTCGATGGCCACTCGCTGTTCGGCTGGGAGTCGAACTCTTCCGAGGTCAACTGGTCCGTGGCCGAAAGGACCATCACAGCTGACGCCGGACCGAAAGGGCTGCTGCTGACGTACACTCCGTTCGCGGATTACCAGTTCCGCTGCGAGTACCGCATGGCAGCGGGTGGCAACAGCGGGGTCTTCTTGCGGACGCTGCGTGAGCCGAAGGATGTCACGAAGGACTGCTACGAGGTCAACATCGTCGATGAACACCCAGAGGGCTACCTCACCGGAGCCCTCGTTGGGTTGCAGAAAACAGCTGAGCCGATCAAAGGGTCGGGGGAATGGCACACGTTACTTCTGGCTGCGAATGGGACAAAGATCACCATCGCGATCGATGGCAATCTGGTCTGCATCTACGACGACACCCGTCCCGAGGCCCGCCGTTCAGGACTGATCGGCCTGCAAAAGAACGCGGGCAAGATCGAGTTCAAGAACATTGCCCTCCAGCCGCTGAACCAGAAGCCGTTGTTCAACGGCACCGACCTGACCAGTTGGCGCACCGTCCCCGGCTCGAAGGGGGAGTTCACCGTTGAGGAGGGGACGATCCATGTGAAGGGCGGCGAAGGGTTCATCGAGTCGGTGAGCCAGCACAAGGACTTTGTGTTGCAGACGCAGACTCGCACGAACGCCGAGGCAGTCAACACCGGCATCTTCTTTCGAGCAGCGGCGGGGACGGAGAAGGCGAAGTCGAATGGTTATGAGATGCAGGTGGACAATTCGTACAAGTCCTTGTTCGAAGAGAATAAGGCTTGGGATGAAAAGCATGGAATTGACTATCCATACCCGAATGGATCCGCATTAGATTATGTAATTCGGGGTGCTCAGTTGCGACACGTCGGCCCTCCTACTAACGCTGGCACCGGGGCCATCTTCCGCCGCATCAACGCCCGCCGGATCGTGGCCAGTGACAACCAATGGGCCTCTGTCACTCTGATCGCCAGCGGCCCGCGTTTCTCCACCTATGTCCACGGTTACGCCGTCGTCCACTGGGAAGACACTCGCCAGCCCGACCCGAACCCGCGCAAGGGCCTGCGCCTCGATGCCGGG
>JANPCU010000174.1:0-29261 GCA_031431195.1 Planctomycetota bacterium
GTGGGTTTGGGCTTTGGCCCTGTGGTTTACTTTTTATCCCTAATCGTACGCAATTTTGGCGCTTATCGCCCGGGGGGTGGGATTCCGCCCCCGCGGGCGTCAACTCCGGGGGGCCGGGTGGGCTAACCCCCACGCTACGGGTTTTGACGGCCTCGTTGATCTTGTTGGCTGGAGTGGCTGTTGCCGAGGAACTGAATGACGCCGAGCAGCGGCTACTCAAAGATGTGAGCGTGCTGGCCTCGGACGAGTTCGAGGGGCGCGGGGTCGGGACCGAGGGCCTCAACAAGGCAGCGGCCTACATCGAGGGGATCTTCCGTGAGGCGGGGCTGAACGTCACCGTCGACCAGGGCGATGCCTTTCAGGAGTTCGAGGTCTCGAACGGGGCTAAGCTCGAAGACGGCAACTCGCTGGAGATCGTCGACGCGGCGGGAGTGAAGCAGACGCTCGAAATGGACAAGTCGTTCCGCACCTGTTCGTTCTCAGAGCCAGGGACGTTCGATGCGGAGATCGTCTTTGCGGGGTATGCGATCGAGACTGAGAAGTACAACGACTTCGCGGGGATCGACGTCAAGGACAAGGTCGTGCTATTCCTGCGGCGGTCGCCGCAGACGGGTGACCCGCATGCCACGGACTTCAACGAGCGCGATGCCTCACTAAAGACCAAGCTCAGCCAATGCTACCGCCGGGGGGCCAAAGCGGTGCTGATCCTCAACGATGGGGGCTCTTCCAAGAACGATCGCGCGGCCCTCGAAGAGAAGGTCGCCAAGGCGAAAGATAAAATCGTCGAAGCTGCGGAGAAGTCGACACAGACTGACCTCTCCGCAGCCGATCAGGCCAAGACGCTGGCGGACCTGACGGCGGAGGTCGTCCACCTGAAGCAACTGCGAAGCATGCTGGAGTCATTCGACGCCGACCCACTCATGGAGTTCGGGTATGGCGGCGAGAAGAGCGGCGACGGGCTGCCGACATTTCATGTGAAGCGGGTGGCTGCGGAGACACTGATCAAGTCGGCCACGGGGAAGACGCTGGCCGAGATTGAAGCTTTGATTGAAGAGACGTTGAAGCCCGCCAGTCAGGTGCTGACCGGCATGCGAGCAAGCGGCAAGGCGAGCCTGCACATTGACAAGGTGACGGTGAAGAACGTCATCGGCGTGCTCGAAGGGGAGGGGCCGCTGAAAGAGGAAACGATCGTCGTCGGGGCGCACTATGACCACTTGGGAAACGGCGGCGATGGCTCGCTTCAGCCCGGATCGAAGGAGATTCACAACGGGGCCGACGACAACGGCTCCGGCTCGGCGGGGTTATTGGAGCTTGTTCGTCGGTTGGCGGGGCGGAAGGAGAAACTCCCTCGGCGGATCGTGTTCATGGCCTTCACCGGTGAGGAGCGCGGGCTGCTCGGCTCCGCTCATTACGTCAAGACCCCGCTGTTCCCGATTGAGCAGACGGTGGTGATGTTCAACCTCGACATGATTGGCCGGATGGAGCAGTCGAAGCTGACGGTGTACGGGACCGGCACCTCGCATTTCTGGGACCAGCGCGTCGATGCGGCCGGGACAGCTGCGGGGTTGACGCTGATCAAGAAGCCGGAGGGATTCGGCCCCAGCGACCACTCGTCGTTCTATGCGAAGAAGATTCCGGTCCTACACGTCTTCGGCGGGCTGCATGCCGACTACCACCGTCCGAGCGACGATGTGGAGAAGCTCAACGTCCCCGGCATGCGGCAGGCGACCGACTTCTTCGAGAAGTTGATCGTCGAGGCGGCTCAGTCCCCCACGAAGCCCGACTACATCGAGGTCGCGGGCAAAGCCGAGATGGATCGCACCGGCAGCCGCCCCTACTTCGGGAGCATCCCCGACTTCAACTCCGACCAGAAGGGCTACGCCATCATGGGCGTCGCCTCCGGCGGTCCCTCCGACAAGGCGGGCATCAAAGCCGGCGATGTCATCATCCTGCTCGGTGATCAAAAGATCGGCAGCTTGGACGACTTCGATCTCGCCCTCAGAAAGTTCAAGGCGGGCGACCAAGCCGATGTGACCGTTCGCCGCGAGGGTCAAGAGGTCAAGCTGAAGGTGACGCTGGGGAATCCTCGCGGGTGAGGATGGCGTACCGCACTCTGCGTCGTGCGTCTCGAGGGGGGCGTTGAGTCAATTGGGGTCAGGCCGGGTCAGGCGGAACGATCTCTGGGGAGAGTGAGTCCCGCCCACCCCCATTCCTCAATAGTGACGCTCTTCGACCTCTCGCCGCCCAGTTGTGATCGACATTGGGTATCCTTTCGAGACATAGGCGTATCCATTACGTGCCCCTCGGTTGCTTTGATCGGATCGACACATGCAGCGCTTCATCATCGCGAGTCTCGCGTGTCTCTGGGCTCCGTTTTCCTCGCTGCACGCAGCCACTCTCGTGCTGACCGCTCCCACGGACTACCACGTTGTGCAGCGCGACTCTCTCAATCACGGACTGATCTCGATCCGTGGTCGCTTCTCGGAGAGTCACATTCAGACACCCTCGATCGAAGTCCGACTCGTCACCGATGGGAAGCCTGCCGAGTGGGACACGCTCCCAGCGTCCTTCACCGGTGAGCGGTTCGAAGCCACGCGAAAGGCTCCCGCGGGAGGCTGGTATCGCCTCGAAGTGCGGGCCTCTCAAGACAGCCGGGTTCTCGCCGAGACCTTCATCGAGCATGTCGGTATCGGCGAGGTGTTCGTCGTCGCGGGGCAGTCGAACTCCGCCAATCATGGGGCCGAGAAGCAGGTGACGAAGACCGGGCGGGTCGCCTCCTTCGATGGCAAACATTGGCAGTTGGCCAACGATCCGCAGCTGGGAGCCAGCGGCAGCGGTGGGAGTTTTCTGCCGCCGTTGGGGGATGCGCTCGCCACTCGGTTTGATGTGCCGGTGGGGTTCGTCGCGTGCGGGATTGGGGCGACGAGTGTGCGGGAGTGGCTGCCCCAGGGGTCGCGGTTTCCGAACCCGCCGACGATCGAGAGCCGGGTGCAGAAGCTGGAGAGTGGAGAGTGGGAGAGTCAAGGGGAAGCGTTCGAGATGTTCATCTCTCGAATGAAGCCACTCGGACCGAACGGGTTCCGGGCAGTGTTGTGGCATCAAGGTGAAAGCGACGCCAATCAGCGCGACACGACTCGCACATTGACCGGGCCGCTGTACCGAGAATCCCTGACGAAGATCATCCGTGAATCGCGTCGAGAGATCGGCTGGAACGCTCCGTGGTTCGTGGCTCAGGTCAGCTATCATGTGCCGGGCGATGAAGCCTCGCCGGAGATTCGTGAGGCCCAGGCGTCACTTGCGAAGGAAGGCCTCGCCCTCGCTGGCCCCGACTCGGACTCGCTGAAGTCCGAGTGGCGCGAGGCGGACGGAAAGGGGGTCCACTTCAGCGGACCGGGGTTACGCCAGCATGCGGCTTTGTGGGGCGAGAAGATCGTTCCGTGGCTCGGACTCCAACTCCAATCGGTGGCTCCATGAAACGTGTGCTCACTCTGCTACTGTGGTTCTCCACTGCTCAGTCGACGCTGGCGGCTACCGATGCCCCAGCTGCGGCTCGGCCCAACCTCGTCTTCATCATGGCGGACGATCTGGGCTGGCGCGGGGTGGCACCGGCCACAAGGGCCCTGGGCTATCGAGTTCGGCCCTTTCAGGGCCCAGAAGCGTCACAAATGCAAACAGCCCGGGAGATTCCCGGGCTGTTCTTGATTCTGTGTTGTTGAGAGCGGTCTACATCCCGAAGCTGCTGCCGCAGCCGCAGGACTTGGTGACGTTGGGGTTCTCGAAGGTGAAGCCGCGCTTGTCGATGCCGTTGTGGAAGTCGACCGTGGTGCCGTCGAGGTACAGGTCGCTCTTCTTGTCGACGGCGACTTGGACGCCGTGCTGTTCAATGACGAAGTCCTTGGCGACATCGGCCTTGTCATCGAAGCCGAGCTTGTATTGGAAGCCGCTACAACCACCGCCGGATACGCCGATTCGCAGCACCATGCCGTCGGGCATCTTCTGCTCGTCCATGACCCGCTTGATTTCTTTGGCTGCGTTTTCGGTGACTTTGACCATGGTTCCTGTTTCTCCTGCGTCTGGAAAGGACGAGTCGAAGTGTGCGAAGTTCGGGGCGTACCCCACATACTCAGATTATATCGGTCTCCCAGAATGTGCAATAGAGGGGAAGTCTGGGTTTTGGACGGGGATGGATGGAGGGCTGAATCCGAACTCTCTCGAAAGACGGGGGTTGCGGCGAATGGAGCAGTACGAGGAAACTCGTCGGCGGTGTTTGTCGACACGTCTGGGGACGCATCAGCCGGGGCGAGCGCTCCGCTTCGAAGACTTCGCGTCGCGGCTAAACGGTGGGAGCCGCACGCGAATTGAGTTGTTTCCATGACTGTTCTAATTCGGACACTCGCTCGGCGGTCTGTGCCGACTCGTTATATCGGATTGACGAATACACGGTATACCACTCTGCGATGGGGCGCAGCTGGGCTCTGTCGGGGGCGGCGAGGATGCGGTCACGAAACTGGAGGAGCGTTTCCTGAGGGAATCGCCTGAAGCCTTGTTGCGCCAGTTCTGCCTCTAACTCGCGGAGCCAATGTTGGAAGGGGAAGGATTGATTTGTCAGGGGGAGGGAATGACTTTCTCGCCCGCGTTGATAGCGTCGACTGAGTGTCCACCAGACGCTGAGCAAGATCATCACGAGTACGCCGCGTGTGATGTTCGACTCCAAGGCCATGGAGATCGCCGCCCACGTCCCGTAGGTGTCCAGCGTCTGCCGAAATGCACTTGACCAGACTCGCCAGATTTCGGCGAGTTCGTTCGTCCAGGTGGTGTTGCGGCGTTCGGGCAAGCCAGCCGAGGGGGTCGCCTCGACAGTGACCCACCGGCCGAGATCCGAATCATATGCTTCCGCCCAGGCATGCGCGTCTTTTCGGCGGGCAATCCAATCGCCGCTCGAGTCTCGTTCGGACGGAACAAACCCCGTGATGTAGCGCGTGGGAACTCCGACGGCACGCAGGAGGATGGCGGCTCCGGCGGCGAAATACTCACAATGAGCTGCAGGCCGGGGCTGGGTCAGCAGAAAGTATGTCATGCGATCTTCCGGGCCCGTGACTTCCAGTCCGATTTGATACAAATAATTCTCATGAAAGAAGGACTCCACGGCTCGGATTTTTTCGGAATCCTTGGTCTTCCCGGCACAGATGTCTTGCGCCATTTTCAGAATTCGAGGGTCCAAGTCAACGGGCAGTTGGCGAACCGGGTCGCTGGCCGAGGGAGCCTCGTCCGGTGCGGGGGCGACGGGGGTGAAAATCTCTAAGCTGTCCGGGAGGGTTTCATCGAGCAACCTCAAATTGCCCAGTGAGTCGATGCTCATCTGGCTGACATTGATGCTCATTTCCGCGGTGTCGAGTTCCATCAGCGGGATGGGGTCATCCTTGGAGAAGTAGTGGATGATCGCTGAATTCCACTGGGTGGAGTGGGAGGATCCTGTCGGAAACAAGAGTTTGTTCGCCGGGAGTCCCCGATGCGGGGGGGCCTCTCGCGGGTAGATATCTGTGGGAGCGACTTTGGAGAACCAAGTCGCGTTGTTTCGGTAAGATTCCAGGATCATCCCGCGCAGATACAGCGGTTCTGACACGGATTGGGAGACACGCAGCACGAGTTGTTCGGGCTCGAAAATCTTTCCGCTGGAGACTTGCACCAGAGAGGAATGAGTTCGGTATCTGAGCGATCTCGGCTTGCCATCTAGGACTTTCATTAGACTCAGGAGAATCAACTCCAGTTCACGTTCATGCTGGTGCCAAGTCTGTGCGGCATAAACGGTCGGCACTGCTGCGAAAAACAGTGTGGCGAGCAGGAGTCCTCGGCGGAGTCGGCGACTTTGGTCCACCGGCATCCAGTCTCTTCCGGCATGCGAAAACCACCCCAGCCCTCCGACAAACAGGATTGTCAATACGAGTAGGATCGTTCGCGAAAGACCGTACAGTTTCACGTCACCCGCACACAGGACGACCAGGCAACCCAGTGTCGCGAAGGCCACCGGGACACGCTTCAGCGACAGCGGCTCATGCAGCATCAGGATTTGGACCGAGACGAGCCAGCAGCCAATCTCGTGGGCCAGTCGGGTATTCGCAAAATCGATGGCATCGGAGAAATTCGCCGGGGCCAACGAGAACTTGGTGGCAAACGCAGAGGCGAGGAACAGGGCGTTCCAGAACAACGGCATCGACAGGCACCAGCCCCGACGGATGGTCCACCAGCGGCTCACCGCGCACAGCAGCAGAACACCGGTGACCAGCCAGTTGCGTGAGGGATAGGCCAGAATCAGACACTCGATCCCGATCAGATAGATCGACGCACGGAGTGCTCGCCTGGGATAAGTTGTGGGGAGTGAGGTCGGCGCGTTCATAGCGACCGCACCTCCCCCGCCAGAATGGATTGCGGGGCCACTGTCTGGAACTCGTCACTATCAATCGGGGCTGTGATCGTGGGCGGCTTCTCGCGCACGAGTACGACCTTGACCCCGCGACCCGATTCACGAATCCGCTCCACACAGTCCCGCCGACGCTCATCCCAGTCCAGTACGACGAACACGACCGAAGCGATCGACTCCAGGGTCTCTGTCAGCGGTCCGGGGAGCACTCGCAGTGGATCAGGCACGGACCCTTCCACCCCAGACAGAATCTCCAGAATGCTGTCGAGCCGCGTCCCTGTTTGCGGGGACCGAAACAGGTAGATCTCCGGCCCCGCCACGAACAGATCGATCACAATCTCGCGTACGTGGATCGACTCGGCAATCGCCGCGGTCAGCGAGACGGCGGCTTCCAGCTGGATGTCCTGCCTCTCGTAGCGGTCACGATAGATCTGCGGTTGCCAGGTATCGGGTTGCCAGGTATCGAGAATCAGGGCAGTCCGGAAGCTGTATTCGTCCTGGTACTCACGTACGACGGGTCGTCCGAGTCGGGCCCAGGCCCGGAAGTCGAGGCGCACAGCGGCCTCGCCCAGAACGTACTCGCGATTGCCGACATACTCTGGGGAGTCTCCCTTGGCCCCCAGCAGTGGTGCGGGATGAGTCGGTCGCCCGTGAGTTCCCACGGGGACACTGAAATGGTCCAGTGACTCGTACGCCGGGATCACGGTCAGCAGGGGGAGCGGGATTTCGCTCCCCCCGAATCGCATCAAGTTGAAGGGAAATGTGCTGTGAACATGCACTGACACCAAGGGGAATTGTCCACGCTGGGAGGGAATCAGTTCAAACGGGATCTCCGCACCCCGGCCGCACTGCAAACTGGCCACCAAGCGATCTGCATCCCGATGTTTGATGGATCGCTGGACTTCGAAGAATCCCACCATGAGATCGAACGCCGCGAAATAGCCACGATTCTCCACCGAGACCAACCCCGCGAGCGGAACGCCGACTGTGCCCCGTTCGGGAACCTGACAGCGGACATCCAATCGAGGGCGGAACAGAGTCCCGACGCCCTCGACCACTGCCAGTAAAAAGAAGAGTGCGCAGAACATTTGGTAGATCGGGATCTCGACCGTCACCGAACCCATCGCGGCGAAGAAGGACAGAAATACCACAATGCGGCCATACGGCGTGAGTTTAAATCGCGCCAGATAGCGAATGTACCGCAGCGGCAGAAATCTCGAACGAGCCATGCGAGGAGTGTAGGGGAGTGCGAGACGAGAGGGGAGAGTCAGAGGAGAGCTGGGCGTTTAGCTGCGACGCGGAGTCTTCGAAGCGGAGCGAGTTTCGCAAGCGGACACCGGAAGTGAGGAGTCGGAAGTCGGGATCTCTTCACTTTGCATTTCCTCCTCCACTCACTCCCTCTTCCTCCCCGGTCGGCTTTGCGGTGTCGCATCGGTAGGGTCTTCCGGCCAGGAATGCTTCGGGTACTTGCGCTGCAGTTCCTTGCGAACGGTCGAGTACGTGTTCTTCCAAAAACTCTCCAAGTCTTCGGTCACTTGTTGCGGACGCATGTTGGGAGACAGCAGGTGCAGCAACACTCGCACTCGCCCACCCGCCACGCGCGGTGTCTCCTTCATCCCAAACACTTCTTGAATCCGCACAGCCAGTACCGGAGAGCGTCCCATTTCATAGGTCAATCGAATGTGGCTCCCGCTCGGCACCTGCAGCTTGTCCGGGGCTTCGCGTTCGATCCATTGCAGTTGGGGATAGTCGTATCGACGTTTGAGTTCATCGAGCCACGACGCTTGTTTGAGCTGACCAAACGAGCGGCAGCGGGAACAGAGTTCTCGCAACACGCAGTGTAGACCGGCTTGATCGAGCGGAGGAATTCCCGAGTCTGGCAGCCACTCACTGAGACACTGCACCCGCGTGACGAACCCGGCCACCTCGGGATTGTCGATCGGGAAGACCTTTTCCCAATTCCGGACAGCGGCCTCATACAACACTTCGGCGGAGCGATCATCGTCAGGAAGCGGACAGGGTGTCTCGGCCAGAACGAGATCATCCCAGTACGTTCGCCGCCGCGCGACGGCTTGCAGCTGCGATGGATGAAAGAACACCTCGTCGACTTGGCGCAGCAACGACTCCGGCAGCCACTCGCGCTCCACTGCGGAGGCTTGCCGCACGAGAGCATCCGTCGCCCCCGCGTCGACATCAATGCACAAAAAGAGTTCGGAGTTGGTCACCGCCGATTGCGGAGCGAGCCTGACTCCCTTGCCGCCGACCATGATCCCTCGGTCGGAACCCTTGTCGCGCCGCTTGGCCAAACGATCCGGAAAGGCGACGAGCAACGCGCGCGACAGTGCCTCCTCGCGATCATGGGCTCCCTGCGACGGACGCCCCAGTTCCGCCAGCAACTCTCGTCGCAACTGATCTGCGGTCCGTTGAATGAACTGTGCCGCCCCGACGTTGATCGAGCCGAATAGGAAGTCGCGCTGCCCGCGCGCGAAGAACTCTTGCAGCGCTTGCACGCGGTCGAACACGTCCGATCGCGAGCGATGCACAGCTGTCGTCCGCGCGGGGCCTCGGATCGTCCCAGCTTGCGGCTGGAAGAACGGGCTGCGTTCGGAGATTAGAGCGGCTAGCAGCACAGCCTCGTCGACGACCCCTTCAGCATGTCCTTCGACCAGTAGCCGGGCCAGCCGGGGATGGACCGGCAAACGCGACATCGCGCGACCGATGGGAGTCACGTTTCGCTGCGAGTCGATCGCTCCGAGCCGAGTGAGTAACGCGAGGGCTTGCTCGACAGCTGCTTCGCGGGGAGCCTCGAACCACGGGAAGGCCAGGACATCCTGCTCGCCCCAAGTGAGCAGCTCCAGCACGGGCCCGGCGAGGTCGACCCGCCGAATCTCGGGGTCATCGACATCGGGCCGCGTGCGATGCGTGGCCTCTTCCCACAGCCGCAGACACACACCTGGGCGCGTGCGTCCCGCGCGACCCGCCCGCTGATCGGCGGAGGCTTTTGAGATCGGTGATAGATCGAGATGGTCGAGACCGACATCGGGATCGAACCGCATCACCTTGGCCAGCCCGGTATCGACCACCCCCGTGATGCCGTCGATGGTGATCGAGGTCTCGGCCACGTTCGTCGCGAGTACCACCTTCCGCTGCTGGCACGGCATAAGGACGCGGTCCTGCTCCTCAGCGGGCAGGTCGCCGAAGAGCGTCATCACCGCCAGGTCATGCTTGCGGGCGAGTGCTTCCAGCTCGCGCGAGGTGCGGTGAATCTCCGGCACGCCCGGTAGAAAAACCAACAGGTCGCCGGGCGTCTTGCCGAGCAGTTGCTCGATCCCGGCCACAGCCAGTTCTTGAATCGGCTGTCGTTCGCGGAACTTGATGTATTGAATGTCGACCGGGAAGAGCCGCCCCAGGCTTTCGACCACCGGGCAATCGCCGAGGAACCGGGCGATTGGCTGGCAGTCGAACGTCGCCGACATGACGACGATCTTGAGATCAGGCCGGACCGTCTGCTGGACCCGCCGCACCATGCCGAGAGCCAGATCGCAGTTCAGGTTTCGCTCGTGGAATTCGTCAAAGACCACGACGCAGATGCCATCGAGAAACGGGTCCGACTGGAGTCTTCGCAACAGGATGCCATCGGTGACGACAAAGAGTTTCGTGTCACGGGAAACCTGCTCATCGAAGCGCACTCGATAGCCAACTTCGCTCCCCAGCGGCACCCCGCGCTCAAAGGCGATTCGCCGCGCACTGGCCCGCGCCGCCAACCGCCGAGGCTCCAGCATCACCACAGACCCGCCGCTCGCCAACCCCGCATCGAGGATCGCCGGTGGCACGCGCGTCGTCTTCCCCGCCCCCGTCGGAGCCTTCAGCACCACCGATGCGTGGGTCCGCAGAGCGGCCAACAACTCCGGCAGCACATCATCAATCGGCAGGGGGGGAAGCATGCCGAGAACAGTAGAGCAGGGCGAACTGGCTGTCGAGTGACACCGGCTCATGGAGAGCGGCACGGCGTCAGCCTGCCGAGGAGCTCAGCCACTGCCCGCACGGGTTGGCATGCGGGGGCCTCGACAGGCTGACACCTGCCGCTCTGGTCGACGGCAGCGTGGCACGGTCTGAGGCTTTGCGAAGGCCGTAGTCCTCTCGCCGCTCGCCACGCCCTTTCGCCAACCCTACAGGGCGTGCCACCCGTCCCGGCGAGTATCAATTCACGCTTCTTGAATCAGGGGATGATCGCTATCAGGAGTTCTGCGATCAAGCCCACAGCATCGCACATTCCCGCTGCCCCACTGGCGATATCGCCAGTTGTAACGCCTGCGGATGTTTGCGGCGGTTCAAGAGTCTCATGAATCGCTCGCACGACCTCGCCCGGATCGAGTATCAATCCGTGGCATGTGGTGCAGAGATCGATCTCGGTCGAGCCAACTGGTAAGACCCGAAAGGTCGCGGTCTCACACTCGGGACAGGACAGCGCTCGCGTCGTTGCCGGAGCTGTTTTGAGCTGATCGGTTAGCTTCTTCAGGTTCTCCCCACCAATCACACAGACGAGACTGGCTCGTGTGACCCAACTCAAATGGCAGTGGTCACACTTCCAGGTGACGACAAGGTCTTTGCCTACTCGTTGTAACGCCCCAGAGCAGAGTGCGCAATTCCATTGTGGCATGCCATGGTCCTCTTGGAATCACTCGCAACACAAACACCCCTGGTGAGTCTGAGCACTCTCCTGGGGCGAAGCGTTGAATCCACGTCTCTGATGCCGTTACCGACCGCCTTGCAGTCCCTGCACAAAGCCGACCAGCTTCAGCACTCCCTGGAACTGTTCCACTGGAACCTTCGTCTTGATCCGCACGGCATGCTCTTCCCCGACAGCGGTGATCGCGGTGTAGCTGGGATCGAGCATCAGGTCTTCTACGGCGGCCCGCTGGAACGGGATCGCGACACCGGGAATGTTGATTGTGGTCGCGGCCAGCATGCCGTTCCTCACCAGACCCGGCAGGTCGAGCAGCAGCAGCAGGTGGGACTCGTCGGCCATCCCGGCACGGGCCTCGGTCAGCGAGTTGGACTTCGCCTCATACGCCTTCAAGGCGGCTGCCATGGTCTCCTGGTCGCCGCCTTGCACCTGCAAGTATCCGTCGGCCAGGGCGGTCATGCGGGTCTGCATGCCCTTCGCCCCGAACAATAGACCAGTGATCATGGCTTGTGTCGCGGCACCTGGCTGCTTGGCGTCGACCTTCTGGGTGATCGTCATGAGGTCGATCTTGTGAGTCCCCACCGTTTCCGCATCGGGCACCAAGGTCGTCTCCTGAGTCATTTCGCCGACCGTGATCGACTTCGAGAGACTGGCGAACTTTCTCGCTGCTGCCAACAGTTCGGACGCCTTCTTCGTCTCAAAGACTCCTGTGGTACGGAACAGCCCCTTCGTCCCGCTGGCCAGATCGAATGACATCACGGCCGAGGTGATCTGGTGTGTCTTCATGGCTCCGATGTAGTCCTGCATCCCTTGGCGAACGGCCTCGTCTTTGTAGAGCATGGAGGTGAACTTCTCGGACGCCTGGGCGAGTTCGGCAAACTCGGCGCTGATGCCCATGTAGACTGGCAGGTTTGCACCGAGCTTGGCGAGCGCAGAGAAGTTCGACTTCGGCTGCTTCTTCAGGAAGGCCGCGATGTCGCTGTTCTCTCGGAAATCAATGTAGTCCTCGATCACCAGTCCCGACTCGGAAGCGTTCACCCCGACGGTGAAAGTTTCCGTATCTTCGAGCAGCTTAAAGGCCATGTCGGCTTCGAGCTTGAGTATCTCCACGACACTCGCTGCGTTGTCGACTCCGGGGGTGTTCAAGCCCTTCTGAATTCCCTCTTCGAACTTCAACTGGGCATCCAAGATCTTCGTGTTGTAGACCTCGGCGATGTGGCCCACATTGATGTGCAGCCCGATGTCAGACTTCTCGAAGACCTCGTGGGCGCTGGCGGACTTGGCCATCAACGTCGCGAGTGATTCCGTGGCCGAGACAGCCTCGGGCACTCCGTGATCTTTGTCGGCGTAGAAGACCCAGTCCTCGCGGACCTGTGACTCGAAGTTCTCGGGCAGGGCCTTTTGCAAGGCTGGCCCGTCAGTGGTCGGAATCGCAAACAGGGCCTTCGGCTCGCCCTCTTCCCGCACGAACAGCACGAGGTAAAAATCCTTCGTGCGATCGACTCCGCTCAACGCCGGGTTCGACAGAATCGGACCAAACAGCGTCGCGTCCTGCGAGACCATGTCACCAGCACCAGGCTGGACGGCATTTGCCAGGGCCGCGATGTTCTGGACCGTGGTGTCGAAGGCTCGAATGCGAATGACAACATCCGCCTCATTCGAGATCTGGCTCAGCGGCGAGTCCGCAGCCTGAACCGTGAATCCAAACGCAATGGCGAATGTGAACGCCAACCAACGGGGTGTACTCATCATGTGCCTCTGTGAGGTGGGGGATTGAGCGGGAATCGTCATTGTGGCCGTGTTGTGCTGTATTGCATACGTCCAGAGGGCAGCTGCGGATCAAGATGTTCTCGCCGGAATTCCCGGCAAGTTCACAATTCAGCATCGAGCTTCCGGCGGAGAGTGTATTACACCAGTAATGCACCCCAGTGTCAATCATCTTCTCAATCAGTCGTGTTTAGCTGCAACGCGAAGTCTTTGAAGCGGAGCGCCCCCGCGTGACCCTCTCGCATCCAATCTCGACAGCGAGCGGGTAGACGTGAGTCCGCCCGCTCGCTACGGTTTGGCGAGCGGGGACGGGCGGGCTTGCCCATCCGACTTCGCGCGACTGACCGCGATCGCGTCGAACAGACCGTCCCAGGTCGCTTCGCGGGCGGTGACTGACACGGGCAGCCCCACTTCGCCCGCAGCAGCTGCGGTGATGGGACTGATGGCGGCGATGTGGATCGATTGGCCAAGACGGGGCAGAGCTTCAGCGGGGAGCAGGCGGGCGAGGCTGTTAGCTCCCGAGGGACTGCTGAGGCAGATCCAGTCGAGTTCGCCCGCGCGGAGTAGCTCCTGCACCTGCGGTGTGAACTCGGTGGCGTCGATGTTCTGGTAGACCGGGAGTTCGGTCAGTTCGGCCCCAGCCGCACGCAGGGCCTGCGGCAAGACATCCCGCCCGCGCGTGGCTTTCACCCACAGGACGCGCTTCCCGGCGACTTGCTCCTGCAACGCTGCGGCGAGCGCTTCCGCGCGAAACTCGTCTGGCACGAGGTCAGCTTGGAGGTGCCACTTCGCCAGTCGTTCAGCCGTCGCTGTCCCGATCGCTGCCAGTCGGCATGACCCGAGACTGCGACCATCGCCGCCGCGTTCCCAGAGTCGACCGAGGAATGCATCGACCCCATTCACGCTGGTGAAGACGGCCCAGTCGAACGTCTGGAGCTGACCAAGAGTCGCGTCGACCTCGGTCCAATCGGTGATCGGCTCGACAGCAATTGTCGGCATCAAGATCGGCTCAGCCCCCAGTTGGCGAGCCCTCCGCAGGGACTCTTCCGCCTGCCCCGCAGGCCGCGTGATCCCGATCCGCAACCCATGCAGCTGTCGCTTCTCGACCCAACTGGTTTGCTCCCGCAACCGCACGCAGTCGCCGACAATCAGCAGCGACGGCGGCTTCAGCTTGGCTGCTTGTGCCACTTTCGCAATGGTCGCGACAGTGCCCGTGACCACTTGTTGCCGAGGCGTCGTCGCCTGACACACGACAGCTGCGGATTCAGTGGGGGAGCGGCCCGCCTCGATCAGCGAGTGGGTGATCTGCTCGATGCGGTGCAGCCCCATGTAAAACACCAGCGTGCCCGGGAACTGGCCGAGCTGCTCGTACGGCAGGGCACTTTCCGGCTTCGTCGGGTCTTCATGCCCGGTGATGAGGGCTACCGCCGACGCATGGTCGCGATGCGTGAGCGAGATCCCCGAGTAGACAGCTGCTCCGGTGGCGGCGGTGATGCCGGGGACGACCTCAAACGGGATGCCCGCTTCAGAGAGCGCGACCGCTTCCTCGCTGCCGCGTCCGAAGATGAACGGGTCGCCGCCCTTGAGCCGCACGACCGTCTGGCCTTCGCGGGCGGCTGCGATGAGGCGCTGGTTGATCTCCGACTGGTCGAGGTGCCGACTGCCCGGCCCCCCCACGCGCGCGGTCCGCTCGGCGGTCGCCTTGGAGTACTCCAACAACTGTGGATTGGCCAGCCCGTCATAGAGAATCAGGTCAGCGAGTTGCAGGCATTCCAGTCCGCGTAAGGTCAACAACCCCGGATCACCCGGCCCGGCCCCGACCAGATATACGACGCCGGGGCGTACGATCGGGGTGGTCTTCGAAGGGGGGAGGGAGTCAGTCATAAGGTCTTGCCAGGCCGCAGTGGGTCGCGTGTGAATCGAGAGGGGATCAGGGCGGTCGCCGGGCCAATGCTTGAACTTGATCGGAAGGTGAACGATCGGCTTACGCCAACTGCCAGTGAAATCATGCTCGCCAGACTTCCGAAGTCTCAGAAGACTTCGGAAGGGGTGCAGTTGCCATCCTACGTCGAATTCGCCTTAATTCTAGGCCCCGCAGGGGCTGGACTCGACAGCCCAGGGCGTAGCCCTGGGAGCAAGTGGCCCCTTCACCGATCAAGGCCCCACGGGCCGCCGCCCTCTGGCGGAATGGAGGGTGGCCCGTGGGGCCATAAAGAACACTGGGCGTCCGATTTCCCAGGGCTTCGCCCTGGGCTGTCGAGTCAGGCCCCGTGGGGGCCGAAGAGTGAAATCCGACTTAGAATGGCGACCACACTCCTTCGGAAGTCATTTCGGGACGGGATGTCTAGCCGGTCGGCTTACGCCAACTTCTGGAACCTCGCCACCGCTTCGATGGTGTTCTCCCGGCTGTTGAACGCACTCAACCGGAAGTACCCCTCACCGCAGCTGCCGAAGCCGCTGCCGGGCGTGCCGACGAGGTGGGCTTCGGACAGCAGTTTGTCGAAGAATTCCCAGCTCTTCAGCCCGCGCGGGGTCTTGAGCCAGATGTACGGAGCGTTGACGCCGCCGAAGACCTGCACCCCAGCTTTCGCGATTCCCTCGCGCAGCAGCTGGGCGTTTTCCAGGTAGAAGGCGATGACCGACTGCACCTGCTGTGATCCCTCGGCGGAGTAGATCGCCTCAGCCGCGCGCTGCACCGGGTAAGAGACGCCGTTGAACTTCGTGCAGTGTCGGCGGTTCCACAGGCTATGGATGTCCTTCAGCGTTCCCTCCGTCGTACGTCCCAGCAGCGATTGCGGGACGACGGTGAACGCGCATCGCAATCCGGTGAAGCCCGCCGTCTTGCTGAAGCTGCGGAACTCGATGGCACACTCGCGGGCGCCGGGGATCTCGTAGATCGAATGCGGAACCTGCGGGTCGGTGATGTACGACTCATACGCAGCGTCGAACAGGATGATGGCTTCGTTGGCTCGGGCGTACTCGACCCATTGCGTCAGCGTCTCACGCGAGGCCACGGTCCCGGTCGGGTTGTTCGGCGAGCAGAGATAAATGAGATCGACCTTCTCCGCTGGCAGCGCGGGAGTGAACCCGTTATCCGCAGTACACGGCAAGTACACCAGCCCCGGGTAGCGCCCGTTGGCGTCGGCCACGCCGGTGCGACCCACCATCACGTTCGTGTCGACATAGACCGGGTAGACCGGGTCTTGGACCGCGATCGTGTTTTCCGCTCCGAATACATCCAGGATGTTGCCGACATCGCACTTCGAGCCGTCCGAGACGAACACCTCGTTGGCCGAGATGTCGCAGCCGCGCGACTGGTAGTCGTGTTTGGCGATCGCCTCGCGGAGAAAGTCGTACCCCTGCTCCGGGCCGTAGCCGCGAAAGGAGCTGCGAACAGCCAGCTCGTCGGTGGCCTTGTGCATGGCCGCGATGCAGGCAGCGGGCAGCGGCTCGGTGACATCGCCGATCCCCATGCGAATCACCTTGGCCGTCGGGTTCGCCTCGCAAAACGCCTTGACCCGCCGCCCAATCTCGGGGAACAGGTAACCAGCAGCCAGCTTCAGGTAGTTGTCGTTGATCCGAGCCATGAGTCTTCGAGCATGTACAGTCGTGCCAAGCATCCCTCCGAAAGCCAACTCCCGGAATCGTGCAAGGCGGGATCATAGCGAAGCGTCGTTCCGTCTCGCAAAGCGGACCCCTCTCAATTCAGAAAGAGGTGATTTGAGGCAGCAAATCCAGCAGCCAGTTGCCAGTGCTCCCTCTCCCCCCAGGCGGCGCGACCTTCTGTGAGAAACTCACTGTGGGACTGGGGCCGAGCAGGATCGCTGACGGTGTTGGCCATGCGTGTGTGGACCGCGTGTGCAGCACCCGAGCCCCCTCGTGCGGCTCGACCGCTCCATCCACGATCACGGCCTGTGGGTTGCCGATCCGTTCGGCTCATGGCCAGTTGGCCCGAACCACATCCACGGTTCGCTCTGTAGGAAACCCTCGATCTTCCGATCCTGCGGCCCCCGCCATCGATACGTTTTGTGAATCCGCCACAAGACCCCCACGATCACCCGCAGCGGTGACTTGTACAACCCCACTCGAATGAATGATGATAACATCCCTACAGCTGTCCTTGGCTTGAGGTGCGTACTCAAACTGACACGGGGGATCCCAACAGATTCCCCCCTTCCCCCTTCCCCGGAATCCCAATCCCCAAAAAGATCGGTCGTTTCACCGAGCCACCTGAGCCCTCGACACACCGAGTCAAGTGACTACTGGCAGCTGCGCCGATTGTGTGGGAGAGGGTGCAGGCAGACGGGTGACCACTGTTTGGCGAATGCAATCCTCCATGACCGACGATGACTTGTTGATGATCCGACTTCAAGAGGGCGACAACACCGCCTTCGATGAACTCGTGGATCTGTATCAATCGCCGTTGATCGGGTTCTTCATCCGCAACACCCGCGATGTCCAGTTGGCCGAAGACCTTGCTCAAGACACGCTCATCAAGCTGTATCAACAGTCGTGGGATTACTTGCCGGTCGGTCGGTTTCGCGGGTGGCTGTTCCGGATCGCTCGCAATCTGCTGATCGACGACATCCGCCGCAAGACGAACGACGCCCTCGTGCGGGCGGTCAAGCGGCCGCGCGATGCGGACGACGATGTCCTGTACCGGATTGCCGGGGAGATGACCTCACCCGAGGACATGGCCGACCAGCGCGAGGTGGCCAAGCTGGTCGAGGCCGGTCTGGCCCTCATCCCCGAAGTCCAGCGGCAGACGTTCACGCTGCACCACTACGGCGGCGTGAGCCTGCCGGAAATCGCCCAGATCATGGATGTTCCGCTACCCACGGCGAAGAGCCGGTTACGCCTGGCCAGAGAGAAACTGACGGAGATCCTGCGGTCGCATGGCATCACGTCGCCTGCGGAGGAGGCACTCGCGGCTGGGGTGGAGTAGACCAGCAACCCGAAGCGTCAGTGAGGGCCGAGCGTTGCGAGGAGTCCGACTAGAAAGCGTCCGCCAATGGAGATGTCCGATTGGTTGGGACGACTCAAGTGGGTCGAACTCTCGCACGAACGTCGAGAGACGCTCGCCCTCGCTCACGCATCGGGTTACTGTGGTGAGTTGAACTCCCGCCGATTCTCCTCGAAAGCGTCCACATGGTCCTGCGAATTCTGTGTCTGATCGGTTGTCTGGTGGGTGTTGCTGGCATCGCCCATTCCGAAGACTCCCTCAAGGTCTTCGAACGCCGCATCCTTCCGATCATGAACTCGAAGAACGCCAGTAGTTGTTCCGAGTGCCATCTGTCGGGGGTCGACCTTAAGGACTACATCCGCCCCAGCCAGGCCGAGACGTTCGCGGCCCTGCGGAACGGCGGGCTGATTGATGTCCAGCATCCCGAGAAGTCGAAGCTGCTCGACTTCATTGCCCGCGCCCCCGAAAAGCCGGGCCTCATTAAGCCCGAGGTCCGGAAGGCCGAGCTCGACGCCTTCCAAGCCTGGATCACCGCAGCTGTGGCTGATCCGCAGTTGCTGGCAGCGACGACGAAGCTGACCGTTGGCCCCGCGGTGCCGGATGAGGTGATCCGCCACGCGCGGCAGGACCGCGTGCTGCAATCGTTCATCGACAACATCTGGCTGGAGTCGGGCCGCTGTGCCGGGTGCCACTCGTCGGACCAGAACTCCAAGCACGTGGCCAAGCACGGCGATCAGATGTCTTGGATCGTTCCCAACGACCCGGCGGCGACGCTGGCGATTCTGCTCGATCACGACCTGATCGATGTTGACGCTCCCGAGAAGAGTCTGCTGATCGCCAAGCCGACCCTCCAAATCAAGCACGGCGGCGGCCAGAAAATGGTCATCGGCGACCGCAGCTACCAGCAGTTCCTGGCGTTCCTGACCGACTATGCAGCCTCGGCGAACGGGACGTACCAGACGGCCGAGGAACTTCCGACTCCGAGTCCGTTTGTGTTGGTGGCGACCGATGCGTGGCTGAAGATCACCGACATCCCCGCGAAGTACGGAAAGCTCGTGCTGCGGGCCGAGGTCTACCCGGCCGATGGCCAGGGCTGGGCGAAAGCCCCGCTCGTCGTCGGGGACCGGGGGATCGGAGACCGCCCGCTGTGGCAGCAGCACATGTCGCTGTCACTGGAGCGAGGTTCGGAGTTGGCGACGAAGATGGCGACAGCCTCCAAGAATGAGCGCCGCATCCCCGTCGGGAAGTACCTCTTAAAGATCTGGATCGCCACCGAAGCCGACTTTGCTGCGAACCGTGTCGCCGAGAAGGGCGAGGCGTTCGAAACCACGATCACCACCGAGTGGCCGGGTGGGTATGGGAGCATGACCACGGTGCCGTTTCCAGCGCGGACGCCCGAGTAAGCGATCGGGCTCAAACGGCTCGGCCTTCCGACCACCTGAGTTCGATCCACAGAGGATGAGTCACGGCTCAGAAGAAACCCTTCACTCGCGTCGTCCCACCGAGCCCCTAACGCCTCGAATCGAAACTCATTGCTACCCCCATAGGAAGTTTACCAACCACGGCCACTCTGAACCGGACTGGGTATGCGGTTCTGAAACGCATGACATGCCCCGATTCCGCGTGAAGGCGGAGACTTTCGCTCCCCCCTGCAGATTAAAAAGCTGCTGACCGGCAGCGGAGCGGCGAGCAAGGAACAAATGCAACTCGCCGTGCAGCGAGAACTGCGACTGAGGAGCCTCCTGGAGCCGAACGATGTCGCGGATACGACCGGCGTGGCGCTGTGCCACTCTTATTCGCTGCCAGCGATCACGGGGATGACGGCATAGAGTGTATACGTCACGCGGTCGAGAATGAGACCTCCTGGCGAGCCCCCGGCGTGAGCCGGGGTGTCCGAAGCCAGGCAGCGTCGCGGTGTGAATTGACCCAGCCCCCGTGAGACGACAGCGTGAGGCGATTTTGCGAAGTCGACGTTCACTCGACGGAACACCCTGGCTCACGCCGGGGGCTCGCCGGAGTGATGCACCGCCCCTCTATTCATGCCGCGTGAAGTATAGGCCCACCATGTGCGATGTGGTCTGGCGAGCGATGGTGGTCCTGCGCCTCAAAGCAGGCTTGTCCCACCCTGGCCTGGCTGTGCGAGGAACGACTGCTTACGTTACGCTGCCGCTGAGAGATTGATATCCTGTTCGTTCTATGACAACTCCCATCGCTGACACCATCAATGAAGTCGATTTCTGTGGCAAGATGGCCACAGCAGCCACGGCTTTCTTTGTAACCATCCAAGACCGATGCCCGTTCGTCGAAGTTCGAATTGAAGGAAAAGGCAGCACAAAGAGCGAGAACGCTCGTAAGGATTTACGGTTCTACGGCCCCAATAACCGCATCCTACTCACAGGCGAAGTCAAACTCCCGGGAAACACAAGCGCTTTCGACTCCAAGGTTGTCAAAGACGCCCACGATAAAGCCGAAGAGGCCGTCGTCCAATACTTCTTTACATGGGATGTCAATACATTCGTGCTGTGGGACCGCAAACAATGGGACAAGCCACTCCTGGAGCGGCGGATCAAGGTCTGGTCCTTGCGGCTGGATCTCAGCTCGGCACAAGAAGTCGCCCGGCCCGAAACGCTCGAACATATCGAGAAGCGGTTTCTTCCGGACCTGCTCCGCGATCTGGGCGACATCGTGTCGGGACAGCGACGGGACTGGGCGTTGCCGCCCGATGAAGTGTTCTTGTGGTCTCTGGAAAGCCATCTCGACTGGCCAATCACTCTGCTGCGACAGTATTTTCTCAAATCTGCGGAAAGCGACAAGTCGTTCGACATGCGGCTGCAAGAGTGGATGGTCGATCATGAACTGCAAGTGCGGCGCAGCCAGCCGGACGAATGGCGCAAGTCGTTGGACAGTGCCGCCCGGTCGCTTGTGTACATTTGGACCAATCGGTTCATTTTCTACAAGGCGCTGCGCTCCCGTTTTCCCGAACTGCCCAAACTTGAACTCGGTCCCAGCGTCAAGACCCCCTTGCAAGCCTGGCGGCGTCTCCATGACCTGTTCCGGCAGGCAGCGGACCGAAGCGGCGATTACGAGTCGCTCCTCTTTCCTGACGCACATGACTGGGGCAACGATCAAGTACTCACCCCGGACGGCGCAGTCGATGCGTGGCGAGCCTGTCTGCGGGGCATCGAGAGCGTCGACTTCCGCGAAGTGTCGACAGACATCGTCGGCCTCATTTTTCAGAAGCTGGTCAGCCCCGAAACTCGCCACCGCTACGGACAGCACTTTACCGGTCCGGACCCCGTGGACCTCATCAACTCCTTTTGCATTCGCTCGGCAAGTGCCACAGTCCTCGACCCGGCTTGCGGTTCTGGTTCGTTCCTGGTGAGGGCCTACTATCGCAAACGGGCGATGGACTCCAAACGATCACATGCCGCGATGTTGGGCGACCTGTTCGGCTGTGATATTGCGATTTACCCCGCGCATCTCGCGACGCTGAACCTGGCCGCCCGTGAGATCAACGACGAAGCGAACTATCCGCGAATTGATCGCGGGGATTTCCTGCGGACTACAGCGGAGACGGCGTTCTGCCAGATTCCGGAACACGCCACGGGGCAGAAGATTTCCGTGATGCTTCCGCCGCTGGATGCGGTAGTGGGGAATCCGCCTTACGTCCGGCAGGAAAAAATCAGCAAATCCAACAAGCCCAAGTACGCTCAAGCCGTCGCGGACGCCTTCCAGGGAACCAAGCTTTCGGGGCGTGCCGACCTGCATTGCTATTTTTGGCCGCACGCCTCCCAGTTCTTGAAAGAGGGGGCTCACTTCGGGTTCCTGACCAGCGGGCAGTGGCTCGACGTGGACTATGGCTTTGCACTGCAACGTTGGATGCTCTTGAACTTCAAGATCATCGCTATCATGGAAAGCTCCACCGAACGCTGGTTCCCGGATGCCCGCGTGAAGACCTGTATCACAATCCTGGAGCGTTGCAGCGACGAAGAGGCACGTCGTGAGAACCCGGTCCGCTTCGTACGGTTTGAAAAACCACTCGCGGAGATTATCGGCAAGTCCGCCAGCGCCGGTGTGGGGGCAGAGGCGGAGGAACAAGAGTCTATCCGCCAGAAGGCTGTGGACCGTGTGCGGGACGCCATTGAAGGCACGACGCGGAACATGCACGACGAGCGCTGGCGAATGTTGGTCAAACGCCAGGGAGACTTGTGGGATGAAGGCGTCAAGGCGGGCGCGGTGCTTCAGGACGCGCCGCTGGAGGATACCGACGAAGGCGATGTGGAAGAGACAGTCACCAACGGCGGGTATCTGCATGGATGTGAGGCCGACGCCGGGGACTATGTGGCCGGAAAGTGGGGGCGGTACTTACGGGCTCCCGATTTGTACTTCGAGATCATGGAGCGGTTCCGGAGTCGGTTCGTGCCACTGGGGCAGTTGGTCGATATCCGCTTCGGCGTCAAGACGGGGTGTGACGCCTTTTTCATGCCGAAGGATGTGACCGAATTCGTTCTGGCCACGTACACAGAGGACAAGGAGTTTCGTCAGGCTGTCGGCATCCCTCGCCAGCAGGTCGTCGCGGGAACCCTGCGGATTGTGGAGGATGGCGCAGGAACCTACCACGCGATCGAGCCGGAGTTCCTCCGCCCCGAAGTTCACAGCCTGATGAAAGTCGATCGGCCCGTCGTGCGCGCGAGGGATCTGGACCGCGTGGTCGTCCTGGTCAAACATCCCCTCTCCGCGATCAAGGGGACGCACGCCTACAAGTACATCAAGTATGGCGAGGAGGCCACTTACGCCAGCACGAAGAGCAAGGCGGTCCCCGTACCGCAGCGGTCCACCTGCGCCGCCCGCGAGCCGTGGTACGACCTCACCAAGCTGGTCGATCCGGGGTTTGCCTTCTGGCCTAAGTCTCAGCAGTACCGTCACATCATACCGGGAAATCCACATAAGATTGTGTGCAACTGCAATCTGTACGACCTTGGTGCGAAGGAGTTGAACAAGCTGGAGCAGCAAATACTCGTTGCGATTGCCAACAGCACGTTGATTGGACTCTTCAAGACTTTCTATGGGAGATATGCGGGCACCGAGGGGAACTTGAAGACCGAAGTCATCGACGTAAACCTCATTGATGTCCCTGATCCTCGGAATGTTCCGGAGAGCATCGCCAAGAAGTTGGTGGCTGCCTTCAGGACCATGTGCAAGCGACAAGTTGGCGGATTGGTGGAACAATCACTCAAGGAATGCCACACCTATGAACGAGCGAGAGAACTGGCCTCTCGAAAAGTGGTACTCCCGCTTGAACTTATTCAGGAAGACCGTCGCGAACTCGACGATGCCGTCTTCGAACTCCTCGGGGTGAACGATCCCAAGGAGCGTTCACGCTGGGTCGATCGGCTCTACGAAGACACCGCTCGGCACTTCCGCGACGTGCGTGTCACCGAAATCCAGAAGATGGAGGACCGCCGCACGGGGGGGAGTGCCAGATTCGCCATCGCCGACCACGCTGCGGATGCGTGGGATGCCCTGGAATTGTCTGACCTGATTCCGCTCGCCGAATGGGTGGCCGCCCATGCCACCGGGGATTGTGAGGTTGTCAACATCCCCACAGAACGCCCCGTTGCTCATGCCAGCGATTCCTTGTTCGACAAGGAAACCGTCTACTTTGGAAGAGCACGACGCGAGTACATGGAGTGCCAATCTTGCGGCGAGGCCCAACTGGTCGCCCGCATGGCAACTTTGGGGGTCAGCGGAGAAGTCAGCGTTCCCAAAACCGACCGAGCCGCGAAGAAGTTGCTTTCGACTTTGAATGTCCGGCATGAGAAAGTCACGACTCGATTGCGTGAGTTGGCTGCCAGTCGCAGCTCGGATCGTGACACGCAAGACCAAGTCTTCCAGCTCTTGGAACGCTGGTATGTGCTTGGAAAACCCGATTTGACCGGTCGGTCCTCAAGGGAATCATGAAAGCGATTTCCATGGGCTGGCGGCTGGTATCGCTGCGCCCACGGCGACATGCCACCGCTCTCGCGGCGACGACGGAACTGATGACGAGGCACAGTCTGCACGGGCAGATTGCGGATGCGTCAGGGGCGAAGCGATGTTATCCTAAATGTGCGGCGGACCTTCCCGAGTTCGGGTGGAAGAGCGTCCGATTCTTATTGCGAGGCTGGCCATGACCGTGACGATGGTTGCTCAAGGGGTGTTGCGGCCGGATGGCTGGATCGAACTGCTCGATCCGGTCGATCTGCCATCGGAACCGCGTCCCGTCACTGTCACGGTGGCCGACCGCGAAGCGACTACGGTCGGCCCATCGACGGCGGCTCCGCGACTGACACTCGAGCCGGGAGGCGTCTGGCTCGACGAGTCGATCTCGGCTCCGTTCGATCTGCCTCGCCCCGGCACGCCGCGACCCGTGCAGGTTGAACCCGGTGGAGTTCGTCTCCCTGACCCCGTCTTCCTCTTGATCGAGGACGGGCGATGATCCGAGTTCATACGTTTCCAACCTGGACAACTTGAGATGACCTCGCGTCAATCCCAAGCCGGAGGGAATGTCCCCTCGGCGATGATCATCTCCCTCAAGGCCACTCGATCAGGCCGGTTCATATTGAGAACCGCCACCGTCGCCCGTACAATACTAGTCCGGCCCACGATCTGTGGACCATGCCACCGAAAGTGATCTCCCCATCGTTGCGTGCGAGGATGAAACAGAGGAGTCACCTGACCCGTGCGGGAATCTAGTCCCGCGATGTTGGACCCCTTCGCCAGACTGCAATTCACGCAGGCCAGTGCGAGGTTGTCCTCTGTGTCTGGTCCCTCGTGTTTCCGAGCCACCACATGGTCCACATGATGCGGCAGAAGGTCAAACACTTGATGCAGCTGGCAATACTCGCAGTAGCTGTCTGCCCGCTGCCAGACGAGCCGAGACAGTCGAATCGGCAATCTCCGGGAATTCATCGTCGTGGCGTCTTACGAGACAACGAACGGCGGGCCTTGGCCTTGAGCAGGTTCAGGAAGTTCCCCACTCGTGTATAGCCCTCCAACTCCGCCAGTTCGTGAACGGTAATCGTGCCCGCATTGTTTTTATCTAGCAGCTTGTGAATCTGATCCGTCTGGCCTGCCGAGAAATTCAGCGCTGCCACTGCCCGTGCAACCGGCACACTCAAGGTCGGTTCTTCGGGAGCAACCACCATTTGCAAAATGCGAACGTCAATGGACTGTGAGTCGGTCATGTTCATGCGGGCATCTTATCACACGTTCTCTGCGTGTCGCCATGACATTTCAGGCAATTCGGTTCGCTCATGAATCGAGCTAGTCGCCGTCGCCATGGGAACCATCTACGATGGAGGGCGTCATTCACATATGGAGAACCCCATGTCCATCCCCCCTGCCCCGGTGCTGATTCTCGGTGCGGGGATCAATGGGATCTGCGTGGCTCGCGAGTTGATACTCAACGGTGTGCCGGTGTGGTTGGTGGATTCGAACGACATCGCGTTTGGGGCGACGGCGAAGTCGTCGCGGTTGATTCATGGGGGGCTTCGGTATTTGGAGTATGGGGATTTTCGGCTGGTGGCCGAGTCGCTGCACGAGCGGGACCGGTTGTTGCGATTGGCTCCGCAGTTCGTCACTCCGCTTCGTTTGCACATCCCGGTGCGGCGGCGGCTCGGCGGCTTCCTCGCAGCGGGGTTACGGTTTCTGGGGTTAAGTCGAACGGGGATGGGGAAGTGGATCGGCTCGGGCGGAGGGCGGGGACTGATCACTGTTCGGTTCGGGCTGTGGCTTTACGATCTGCTCGCACGGAGCAATATGGTGCCGAGGCATTCCGTTCATCGCACCGGAGAGTGTGTGCCGAGGTTTCCGGCGGGCGAGTACCCGTGGTCGTGTGCGTACTTCGATGGGCAGATGGAACGGCCCGAGCGGTTTTGCATCGCCCTGCTCCAGGACATTGAGCAGGCCGCTCGCGAACAAGGCACCGAGTTCCGCTTGCTCACCTACCACCGCGCGGTCCTCCAAGGGGGCGAGATCGAGATCCGACCGGTCCCAGGTGTCTCACCCTCTCACCCCCTTGAACTCAGCCCCCTCACCCCAGCCCTCTCCCCCACAGCCGAGTCGGTCCCGAAAGTCGCATCGCCCGTGGGGGAGAGGGAGCAGGCACAATCCCACACGCACTCCTCCCCGCCCCCCCTGCGGCTCACTCCCTCCCTCCTCATCAACGCGACCGGAGCCTGGGGCGACTGGACGCTGCAGGAACTCCCCATGCAAGCACCGCAGTTGTTCGGTGGCACGAAGGGAACGCACCTTTTCACCCACCAGGCGGGACTTGTCGAGGCTCTCGGCGGCGACGCGGTGTATGCCGAGGCCAGCGATGGTCGGCTGGTGTTCCTCATCCCGCTCGACAGTGGGGTGATGATCGGCACGACCGATGAGCGATTCGAACAACGGCCCGAGTTGGCTCACTCCACCGAATCCGAAACCGCTTACCTGTTGAAACTGACCAACGACCTGTTCCCGCAGGTCCACCTCACCGATGCCGACATCCACGCCACCTGCGCGGGGATTCGTCCGCTGCCGTACTCCGACGCTTCGAAGACAGCTGCGATCAGCCGTGATCACCAGATTGATCGCCGCGAGATCGATGGGCTGCCGGTCTGGACTCTGATTGGCGGAAAGCTGACGACATGTCGGGCGTTTGGAGAACTGGTGGGGGATCAAGTACTCGCTTTGCTGGGGAGGACGAGGGCCGTGTCGACTCGCGAGCGCGTGGTCCCCGGAGGAGAGAACTATCCGGCGGACCGAGCCGGGCTGGAGGAAGAACTGCGATCACTCGCAGCTGCGACCGGGCATTCGATGGAGACCTGTCGGGCGGTCTGGAAGCTGGTGGGGACCCAGGCCCGAGCGATGTTGGGACGGATGAAATCTGGCGAGTCGCAGGGGGGGGATGGCAAAGAGAATGTCGCCTTTTTCTCCGAAAAAGGACGCCCTGTTTCGGAGAAACAGGCGACAGAGGCCGAACAGCCGCTCATTGCCGGAACCGCCTTACCCCGCGAGTTCGTGAGCGCGATCATCCGAAAGGAATGGGTGACGACACTGGAGGATTTGGTCGAACGGCGGCTGCTGCTGGCTCTGGAGCCGAAGCTGTCGCGCGAGACGCTACGGGCGCTGGCAGAACTGCTCCTCGTGGAGAGATCGGGCGAACTCTCGATCGACGAGATGGTCGAGCGGGCCAGCCAGCGACTGCGAACGTTCTACGGGCGGAAGCCTATCCCACGGGCGAGTCGCGGAGCGACATCGCCGACGAAGCGGACTCAGGCAACTGAGACCAGCTGGAAGTGGCCCGGTCACTCCGGCTGAGTGACCTCAAGATCATCGCGATCGTCAGTAACCCGTCGCAACGAATGTGCCCCTCGCGGCGAATCCAGTACCTTCCATCGCCATCTAGGCCCAACGGAGAACTCATCGAGTGCAGCGTACGGACCAGCTGTTCTTCGGTGCTGCCGCCGCGATGGAACACCAAGTACCCCGGACCACAACGTTCGACGGCCCAACCGCAGCGATCGAACATCACATCGCTCAAGACCACATCGACATGCGGATGCTCATCGAGCAACAGTTCGCCGAGGCCGAACAGGATGCGCTGGTCAGAGACGGGTTGGAGCGACTCGTCGAGCATCTCGCACTGACGGGCGTCCTCGCCCAGTTCAAACGTGGCATCGGCGCTGGCGAACTCGGATTTTTGGGGGTGAGTGGCCGGGTCTGAAGGCTTTGCGAAAGGGATGGACTGTGAGCCGGTCGCCGCTCCGGTCAGGGATATGGACAAAGCCTCCCGCCCTTGCCTCCCCTCGCTCTGAGGACGAGGGCTTTGCGACAATCGCGGCGCAGCGGGTGCTTCCCCCGCCCGATGAGGCACCACGATCAGTTCGCCCGGCCAGTCCGCCTGGGAGTCAATCAGGAGCTTCTCCAGAGTGGACTCACACGTCTTGATCGCCACTCGCAATGGCCGCAATCCGTGGAGATCCCGCCTGAACTGGATCAGCGTCTCCGTTGTGGCGTCATGCAACGTTTGCGGAGCGGCCTCGCGCTCGGGCCGGGGGCAGGACTGGTGGAACCGCTGCTCGACCAGGTCGAGGACGCCGCCTTGCGACCAGATGATTCCGTCCGGTCCCAGAAGATCAAACCCGTTCCACCCCGCCGCCGCTCCGTGTCCCGTCACGAAGAACGCACCGTCGGCTCCGCGCGCTCTCAACACTTGGTCTAGCTGGGGCCGGACCGACCATCCCAGGTCAATCAATTCGCACCCGTGCTGCCGGAGCGTGGTCGCAGCAGCGATGGCTAGATCGGGAGAGGAGGGCCGACAGTCGTGGCCGAAAACGACCTTAAGCCAGCGCGAAGGAGGGGTGGGATACCGGGCTCTCCAGATTTCGGCGACCTCGCGCAAGGTCGAGGCGTAGGCCGCTGCGACTTGCGAGGCCTCGTTGCGAGTGAGCTGATTGAGATAGAGCCCGCGAACGTTGTTGGACTGAAAGAGGCTCTGCGGCTCGGGGGCGAGCAGGAGTTGCTCCCACTGTTTTTGGAGCGAGGGGGCGAGACGAACGATATCGGTCCGATGCTCGCAATGGCGGCACTTGTGAAAGAAACTCGACAGCCGCGAGAGATGGACACCGTTCGAGATGTCGTCGAACTCGCCAGGGCAGCGGTAACCAGGTGCGGGCGGGGGGGCGATTGAATCCGGTTCCATCCTTGGACTCCCCAGCGTTTCAGCATCCTGCCGAATGTTCGCATCTCATCGAGAGGAGTCACCAGCGTTTCATGATGACTCACACACGTTCTGGCGAACGTCGCTCCGGCACAACGAAAAAGGGTGAGATACGGGGATCGAACCGGCGACCTTCGGACCTTACTTATTCAGCATAGAGTTTGAAGTGCGAACCGGTCAAGAGTTACGGCGACGCCCGAATCGTGTAATCGTGTTGCGCCAGCTGTTGCACCAGCGAAACGGTAAGCCGTCGAGATCGGGCCGGGCGAAACGGACTTCGCAGCGACCTTGGCCTGCTCCCCATAACCTGATCCGTGTGGTATGAGCGTCTCACCCAGGAACTCGCCGAAGCCGATATCAACGCCCGCGTGTACAAGCTATTCAAGCTGACGCCGACGGAAATCGCATTGCTGGAACGTGAAGTTGAACATTGAAGCCTCTTCACCGCGCGAGCGGCGACAGAACCTCTGTCGCCGCTCGCGCTCTCTGTCGCCTTTTTCTCCGAAAAAGGGCGTCCTTGTTCGGAGAAAAAGGCGACAATCGCGGTGATCAAGAAGCTGCGGGGGAAGGGCAGGGCCTCCGCATCTAAATCGGGTGGTCCAATTGTTGCAGTGTCCAGTCTTCGGTCAAGGGCCTATTTGGAAATGGGCCGCCGGGTGAGGACTTCCGACGGAGCGAG
>JANPCU010000175.1:0-5826 GCA_031431195.1 Planctomycetota bacterium
AAATCGCCCGTCTACGGGTTTGTAATTGTATGATGTAAACAAAACTAATTTTTGAGTATTTCATGCTTCTACCTCTAATTATGTACCCAATACTGCAGATGACTTGTTTTACTTGCAATTCATCCTTCACTTTATCAATAGTTAACGCTGAGATATCCGATCCCACCCCCCCCCCGAACTCGGCGCCCTCCGCGCCCTCTGCGTTTTCACTCCGCTCGTCCTCGCGTTCGCGGTGTCCCCTGCGGATGTCGCGAGCCTCGTGTGAATATTGGCCTTGGATTTTGGTTGCCAACTTTCCTGACGCACACACTCTGATGCGTTAGACTCTGCCATGACGGGAGGCGTGTGGGAGTTCAGCCTTTCGGTTGCATTGGGGCAGCCTAAAGGCTGGCCCCCCACTGGAGCCACAGAGGAACTGATGGAACTGCGAGCCTTTGCCGAGCGGATCCTGTTGTCGCCTTCGATCGAGGCGAAGCTGGAACTATTGGACGGACCGATCGAGGATCAGGCACCGGGGCTGGCGATGCGGATTGAGACACCCGCTCGGGAGGAGAAGTTGCAGTTTGCAGCCCCGCGCACGACGCCCTCGATGCCGCATCCGCTAGCGTTCGGAGAGGAGTACAAGCGGGCGGTCGCACATCACATCATGGCCAATCACGAGTTGCAGGCATTGGAGGTCATGGCTTGGGTGCTGCTCGCCTTTCCCGAGGCCCCGTCCGAGTTCCGGACTGGCATCGCGGGCGTGATGGCCGATGAGCAGCGGCATACGCGGATGCACATGGAGCGAGCGTCACGGCTCGGGCTGGAGTTCGGGCAACTGCCGGTAAACTGTTATATCTGGAAGCAGACGCGGACGTTTGTGACGCTGCTCGATTACATCGCCGTCTTGCCATTGGTGTTTGAGGCCAGGAACCTGGACCACACGCTGGAACTGGAAGCGACGTTCCAAGCGGTCGGCGATCCGAGAAGTGCCGCACTCATGCGGCGGATTCATGAGGATGAGATCGAGCATGTGGCGTTTGGAATGCACTGGCTGCGGATGCTGAAGGCTCCCTCACAGACCGAGTGGGAGGCTTACTGTGCTCATTTGAAGTGGCCGATGAGTGCGACCAAGTCCTACGGTGATGAGTTTCAGCGGGAGGCACGCTTGCGGTCTGGGATGAAGGACGACTTCATCGACCACATTCAGGCGCTTTTGCCATCGACGATGGGTCACCCCGGAAAGGGCAAACATGTTTGAGCATAAGGGAGAAGAGATTCTGTCCCGCTCCGAGTTTCTACTCCGACTGCTGCGCAGCGTCTGTGTCACGCTGCTGATTGTTGTAGTGTCACTCGCGATCGGCAGCGGGGGATACCACTACTTCGAAGGCCTGAAGTGGATCGACGCACTGTTGAATGCGACGATGATCTTGACGGGGATGGGACCAGAAACCGAGTTGGAACATGACAGTGGTAAACTGTTCGCAACGTTCTACGCCCTCTACAGCGGCATCGCGTTTTTGACGATCATGGCCGTCCTACTGGCTCCGGTCATCCACCGGGCGTTGCACCGGTTTCATTTGGATGATGAAGAGGAGTAGCTGTCAGCCATCAGCATTCAGCCAGAATGTCGCTGAGGCGAATCGATGGACAAGCTCCGACGACTTCTTTCTGGCTGATCGCTGAGTGCTAATCGCTGATGGCTTTTCCCTCAATCGACCATCCGTCCCCCGGGATTCTTGATGATCTCTTCGAAGATGTCGGTCAGTCGCTGTTCGTACTCAGCCGGGTTGCCTGAGCCACGAGGGCTCTGTCCCGCTTTGTCGGACTTGGCCAACCGTGACATCCGATCCATAAAGTTGTAGTCGGTCCCCAGTCCGATACCGACCGGATAGACGACGGTGTTCTGATCTTCAAACATGGCCGCCTGCATCAACGCCGAGTTCAGCCACTTGTAGTCACTGGCGTAGTAATCTGTGTTCGGATTGGTGGAAATGTAGCTGTTGATAGTTCCTGTTGAGGACTGCCAGGCATTCGGGACTCCATCGGTGAGCAACACCACGACCTTCTTGGCGAATGACCGTCCCTGTCCCCCCTGTGAGGTCGGCTTGAGATGAGCCCGGGCGGCGATCAGCCCGGCTTCGATGGCGGTCGTGGCTCCGATATCTGAGACCGCTTGCAGGGTCGTACAACTCACCATCGCATTGGTGTAGTTACTCGTCAGCGACTGCACGAGGACGGGGGCGTGGTCACTGTCGAGTCCGTCGAACGAAATGATCGCCACGCGGTCCCCGGCTCCGGCAGAGAGCCCGGCATTGCGGTCCTTGACGATCTTCAGTGCGGCAATCAGCGATCGGCGGCAAGCGTGCATCGGCTGCTCGCGCGGAGGGAAACTGAACGTGCCGCCAGCAGTCGACTCGTTATGGAATGAACAATAGGGACTCTGAACCGAGAGTTGAGTCTTGGTGCCGACACTCGGCTGGGCGTTGCCACTCCCGGTGTCTACATCGGGACTACGGTCATTTCCGAAATCGAGAATGAACTGGGTGTAGGTCAGGTAGCCGATCTTGTTTTGGCCGCCACTCATATCGGTCCAGTCAATCCAGGCCGGATTGGAGAACGTGAACTTGTTGGGATTATTATAGCCCCAGAAGTTGTCGCCATCGATAGTCGGAGGCACCCAAACCTGTGCCGTGCTGCCGAGTCGAGGCACACCGGGCAACGTCCCACTGGTCGTGTAGGGAACGTACCCCGTCACGAGTTCCGCCACCGATGTGATGAGGGGAGCGGCCAAGCCGTAGCTGGCAGCGATTCGAGGCTGACGCCGCCTGCCGCGAACTGCGATCTGTGGCGCTGCGGCTCCTGTCCCCGGCAGGTACTGCCCGAGCGGTGGCTCAGGGGGGGGAGGAGGGGGTGGATCGCCGCCGCCACCACCGCCTCCTCCACCACCATCGTCTGGCGGATCAATCGGGGGAGGCGCAATCCCCACAGCTGGGCAGTACATCACATAATCAATGTACTTCTCCCAATACCCGTAGTTCGTCGTTGAGTTTGGCGTCGGCTTGGCAGTCGGCATCAACTCCGCAATCTGGTTGTCGATGATCCAACTGTAGGCTTTGACCCGCCGCGTCGCCTCGGTGTCGGAGGCTGCGATCCGGTACAGAGCAGCGATCGACGCATCGGCGAGCGGGCCATTGTCCTTGGTCATTTCGGCATAGGCGTAGCTGTCTGCGGGAACTCCGAGCGGCTCGCCGAGGTGTTGCGATATCCCTGGATAAGTTCCAAAGCCCAGATCGGTGTACAGATCCTGGATTAACGGTGTCGCCACATTCGGATAGCCGGATGATGCGTACAGCCCGTTAATCGTGCGGGTGGCCCATTGGGGCTCGGTGTCGTCGTTCATCGACCCACTGGTGTCAACGACGAATACGATGTCTCGTGGGTTGAGCATGGCGGTCGCGTGGGAGCTGGAGTCGAACTTGTTTTGCCCGATCACGGGGGCAAAGAAGAACGGCTTATCGGTCACTCGCGTGAAGACTCGAATGGCGTTGACGCCGGTCGAGGTCTCGACAAAAGACTTGCTGACGAAATCAAACCGCCCGAATCTCACATCGGCATTGGGGACCACCACGGGTGATCCCGCAGCACGGTGTCGTCCGGCAAAGTCTTGAGCGACGGTCCGGGCCACAGCTTCCCCTTCCCCCAGGCTCATGACTCCAGCCAGGGCGGCGGAATCGGCGGCGTTCTGCAACTCCCCCTTGGTGAGTGTCATGTAGCCGACATCCACCGTGAACGCGACAAACGCAAAGACGAAGACCATCAGCACTGCGGCTAGAACGAGAATAGCGCCCTTGCGGTGCGAGGCGGCTGGTTGTGACGGGATTGTTCGCATGGGGTTCTCGTCGCAAAACGACCGGTGAGGGCGAGAAAGAACGACCTCACTGAACCCTAGTTTGAAGGCCGAGTGGGGCAACCGGAGTTTGTGAGTGTCTGACAATACATGTGACGATCGAAGTGGTCACAGGCAGTTTTGCCATAGAGATGATTGTGCCACGTATAAGTAGTAAACCGATTCAACGGGTTATCCCGAAACGTCCGAGGAATTCTCTGTCACTCCCGGCAGCGGGTCAATCTGTTGGTCCCGTGACTCAATCATTCCACGGTCGTGTCTCATGCCGTGCGGGGAGCTGATTGACAGATCCCTCTTTCAGAGCGGTCGTCTGTGAAATCACTGCGTCCGCGTTGAGCTCCACTCCCCCGACCAGCCCCAGCACGGTCCGACCGACACGGTTTGTCGCAGCCACCGAGTCGACCCCGGAAGGAACTGGATAGGTCCGGGTGGGCCATGACTTCGCATCACCCAGGACGAGAGGCTGCCACTGAATTGACTCATCCAATTGATGTCGGCGAATCAGCGTGCAGATCACCATCCAGTCGAACAGGTTTTGCAACTCGGCAAACGAGGGATTTGCCACGGCCAATTCCGGGATCTGCTCCGTGAATTTCTGGACGAACTTGGTCGTGCCCAGTTTGTTGGAAGATGTGTTGGAACGCTCTCCTTGAGAGTTGGTGAATTCGTCCTGTCCCAGTAGTTGCAGTCGTTGCCCTGACAAGTGATACAGCGACCGGTCGGCATTGGCCTCGATCGGATCATACAACGGCACAAACCACCAGCGGCTCGATGCCGCATCGCCCAGCCGCATTAACGATAAATGGCTCACCACTCCGCGTACGCCAGACGGGTCTTTGCCGAGGGCGATCCGCTTCATTCGTAGATCGGCTTCAACGAGCACCACCGCGAAGTGAGAGTTCTGGGGGACACCGCTGACCGTGATGACTTGACGGCCCAGCCGGGATGCCATTCGGTCAAACAGTTGCCCGACTGTTTCCGGAGTGGCCACCTGATTCTGGCTGGTGAAGGCATTAAACGCCGTCAGCCCCTCCTGGGTCGGATCGATGGAACAGCTCACGTAGGTGCTTCCGGAGTTGACTGTGCGCCAGGCCACCAGGAGGTCTTCCAGATTCAGCACCGGTCGGCCCGAGGTGACCCCACGCAGGCGACCTTGCAGGTCGGGCGAGAATCCTTCCGCGGGACCGACCAGCGCCAGGTCGTGCGCCTCTCGGTCCACAACCAAGTAATCGATTCGCGTCAAACCCGCCAGGTATCTCAGTTCGGCGGGAGCCTCACCGCCCGCTTTCGCAATCACTGCCAACTGTGAATCCAGTTGTTTCAAGGAGACTCGCCGTGACACAGACGACATCGCCAGCGGCTCTAGCCGATTGGAGGCCACATACGCCTGTTGCCGCTTTTTGGTGGCAGCTGCGGACTCTTTGAGTGGGACGATGGTCGACACGACACCGTCCGCGTCGATGCGAATACCGCCGATCCCATTGTTGCCATTCCCCCCGCCATTATTCTGAGCGGGGGCAACGCGGCCCCCTGCGGAGATGGCCAGGCACAGGCAAATCCCACTGAGAACTGTTCGCAAGGGCATGGCACGCTCCGAAGAATCAGCGGACTTCTCCACAATTCGATGAACCTAATCTTATCAAGAATTACGCGGAGACGCAGTGTCGATGGCATGGACAGAGTGGCGTGTGTGTGCGTCAGGAAAGTCAGCAGAGGTTGACCACGGCTCTCCGGCCACCACTCCCCAGGGGTGCGGCACGGTCAGACGCTCCACCGAGCGCAGCGGAAGTTTGAAACGCAGAGGACGCAGCGCGGCTCTGCCGCAACCGACGTTGAGGAAAGGGGTGTCGGCCTTCGATCGGCTGGTGGTGTTCAACGCCATCGCCTTCGAAGGACCGACACCGTGAAACAGTTTCTCGCGAAGCATGAGTCGCAGA
>JANPCU010000176.1:0-72752 GCA_031431195.1 Planctomycetota bacterium
TTGGTCAGCTGCTCATCCGCGCGGCCAGTGATGAACCCGCCCATGAGCCCGCGCTGGGTGGTTTCGGCGGTATCGCTGGCGGTGAAGAGAGTATTGGTGAATCCAGTTTCGGCCCCGGCCAGCTGATCGTCCCACCCGGCCGCGATCCCCGCCGTGCCGGTGACGTAGCCATGTTCGGCACTGATGTACGCGGAAGTGACGCTATGCGAGGCTGCTCCCTGGGCGGTGGCGGAGCTGGCGGCGAGGCCGATTTGGGTGTTGGCGTTGCTGAGTCCGGCCCCGATGGCGCTATTGACCAGCGCGACGGAGTGGGTGATGCCCGCTTGGGTGCGGTCATCGGCAGCGTCGGCCTGGGCCGTGAGGAGGGTGGTTTGGGCCGTGGCCCAGGCGAGTTCTTTTTGCGAGACGTTCCAGGCCCCCAGGGTGGCGGCGGTCGAGGCATCGATCAGATCGGTGTTGACCAGCAACGTGACGACGGCGTTGCCCAGCAGCAAGGTGTAGTAGGCGTTGTCGATGGAGGTTTGGAAGGCTCCGGCGGCGGCGGTCATCCCGGTGGAGTAGGTTTTGTCCGCGAGGGCTTCGTCACTGGTGAACGTGTCGCCCAGTCGGTTGAGGGTTTTGTCGTAGGTTGTGCTCGCACCGATGGAGGCATTGGCGTTGCCGATTTCGGTGCCCAGCAGAGTGGTGACGGCGGTGTCCTGGGCCGTGATGAGGCTGGTGTTGGTGGCCTCGGCGAGGGAGTTCAGCGCGGTGCCGTTCGCGGTATCGATAGCCACTTCCGCGCTGACCAGTCCGGTGATAGCCCCGGCGGTGCTGGCTGTTTCGCTCGCCACAGCGGCGGTGCTGGCCGTGAGGAATGTCGAGTACGCCGCCGAGGTGAGTCCGGAGGCGAATGTCGAGATGGCCGAGGTGTACTGGCCCGTGATGGCGGTGGCGAAGGCGGTGCCCGCACCGGTGATGGCGGTGAGCAGGCCGCCCGCGCGGGCAGCTGCGGCGTTGGCGAGGGCGGTGGACTGCGTATTAATGAACGTACTGATCCCGGTTTGGGCCGCTTGGTAAGCGGTGGCCACGGAGCCCGATGAGGTGACGGAAGACCGCCCGGCGGTGTCGTGGGCGTCAGCGACTTTGTCCTGGTACGCTTTGACCTGGGTCGAAGTGGTGGTGGTCAGGAGGGCGGACGCCTCCGCCGTTTTTGTGCCCAGCTGGACCGAGGCATCGACCCGGCGCTTGGCCCACTTGGTCAGATTCTTGACCCGACTTAATTCACGCTGGAAGGCGCTCAGCGCGATGGCATGATCCGCCTCGCGATTGAGGATGACGATTTGAGCGTTGTAGGCGGTGCGATCGGTCGAGCCGGAGGACGCCGGGATGCTGGTGGAGACGGAGTTGTACTGGTACTTCGTCTCGTTCGTGAGGTCGTTCCAGGCTTGAGTCTGATCGTTCCGCAGTTCCTTCACAATCTTGGCCCCGCGTACGGCCTGGGCCTTCGTGGCGGTGGCTTCGTCCTTCAGAAACACGCGGCGGGCTTCGGCGTATTCACTGGTCTTGGTGAAGTTCTCGTCGGCCAGTGTGTTGGCTTTGGTCTGGCGAGCCTTGTAGATGTTGGTTAAAGAATCGATCGCTTGCGGCGTGACGGTGGTGACAAACGTCTCGGAATCGTTTGCAGCGGCGATGACGGCTGCGGTCTGAGCGGCGATCACCCCGGCCAGTGCGGAGTTCTGCTGCTGGGCCAGGCTGGCCAGCCAGCCCGCGCTGGCCGTATTGTCGGCGTTAATCTTACTGCGCTGGGCATTGAAGATCGCCAGTTCGCGATCGGCTGCGGGACCGGGATTGGCGGCCACCCAGTCATTGACGGCGGTACTAGCCGCCGTCAGCCGGTCCGCCACTCGATCCGCCTGGGCACTGGCGACGGTGGCGTTGTAGGTCGCGCGGGCGGCGTTGACCGTGTTGATCAGCGCCGCGCGTGGTCCGGCGATGGTCCTGGTATAGGCCGCATTGGCATTCGTCGTGGCGATGTCATACGCCGCATTGATGGCGGCCCGATCGATGCTTTCGTTCAGAGCGGTTTCGGCCCGGAATTTGACCAGCTCTTTTTCTCGCCGGGCATTCGCGATGGTTTCGTCCGCAATCAGGTCGGCCTTGGCCTGCTTGAAATCGGCGATAAGACCTGCTTTCGCCACACTGTCTTCGTAATTCCACTGCTCAGTCCTGTTGGAATACTGACCTTCCAACTCCTGGATGGCATTCACCCAGTCTCGATTCGCGGCTTCCACAGCCTGCATGATTTGGTCGTAGTATCCCACGGGGTCGGAAATCATCAGTGCGGGCGCGCTCGCCCAGATGGCCGCGATCCGCTGCTGATAAGTCGGGGTCAGTGCCTCGACAGCGGCCTGGTGTTCCTCCCAGGCTTGGAAACCCCGGGACATGTTGTTCGCATCAATGGCCGCCAGAGCGGCATCGAGAGCGGTTTGCAGCGTCGCGATCCTCTGCGACGAGGTATTCGTCGCGGAGCCGAAGAGCCACGCTTCCAGGGCCGTTCGTGCGAGCGAATACGCATTCGCCAACAGCGTGCTGAGGGCCCTCTGCGATTCCGCGTCCCTCATCGCTGTTCCGCGATCGCGTTCGGCCTCCGCCTTCACGCGTTTGAACTCGTCCAGCACCGGCTGCACGGTGTTCTTAAACAGTTGTGCCGCCGTCCGGACCTTCCCTTCGTACTCTTCGTCAGCCGCTTCGACTGCTTGCAGAAATTCCGGATCGTGGAGCAGATCCAGGTCCGGGATATTCGCGCCCGGCAGGCTGTCCAGACCCTGGTATGGCACGGGGGGCAAGGGGTCTTCATTTAGTTCGAGCTGGATGTCCGGCGTCTTCCAATCGAAGTCCGCTGCCGTCAGCCCCGCCGCACTGGCCAGAGGAGCAATCGTGGAGGACAACGCCGTGGTCAGGTTGCCCTGCGCCCCGGTCACGGCTCCTTGAATGGCTCCGACCGTCGAGCCGACGGCCTGCTCCGGACTGGCCACCGACGATCCGCTCGTCGTGCCGCTGCTACTTGGTGCGGATGGGCTGGTTCCCCCGACGATCAGCGTCGGTCCCGCCGAGGCCGCTTTCGTCACGGTCGTCGTCTGCCAGCCGGTACTGACCGTACTCCGCGTCTGCGAGTCATACGTCCGCACCCGCACCCGCACCGTGTGACTCCCCACGCTTAAGCTCGGCGGAGCATACCGGTACGACCCATCCGCCCCCACCACCAACGTGATGTCCGGCGTATCGCCCGTCCCGTCGATAGAAATATCGACATGCGCCCCCGCCGCCAGCGGCATTGTCACCGTCCCCGCAATCGTCGGCGCAATCCGCTGCCCCTGAGCATCCGCCACCACCAGCTGCGGACTGGCAATCACCGGCACGACACTGGCCCGCGCGATGACCGCGAACGTCACACTCGACCACGCACTCGGGCTGGACGTACCCTGTTCGGAGTCGGTCACCACCGCCCGGACCCGGACCGTGTGAGTGCCGACAGAGACGCCGGTCAGATACCGCTGGAACGTGCCGTCCGCGCCCGTCCGCACGGTCTGATCCGCGACGCCATCCCCGTCCTTGTCAATCTCGACCAGAACACCAGCGAGTGCGGGATTGGCAGGGGGCGTCCCCAGCGGGGTGAAGCTGTGCCCCGAACCGAATTCGACACTCGCCGTGACTTCCGATGCGAGGTGCCCCTGGATCTCCGGCCAATCGGTCGTCCAAGTTGGGACGGTGGCGGTCCCTTGATCCTGCGTCAACGCCAGGAAGTGAACCCCCGGAGCCGCAGCCAGCGTGATGGTGATTTCCAGACTCGACCAGTCACTGACAATCGGCGTTCCCGTGGCCGGGCTGTCGATCGAGGTTCTGGCCCGCAACGTGACGGCACCCGCTGGCAGTCCAGTCGGGTCATACACAAAATGTCCGGTCGCATCCGAAGCGGTCGAGCCATCGATGTCGCCGTCCCCATCATGGTCGAACTCGACCCGCACGAACGCCGCATTCCCCGCCAGAGCGCCTTCGACCCGCGCCTTCGGCACGGGATTCTCCGTCGTTCCCGCCGCCGACTTCACGAAGGTCGAGATCGCCGTCGGTGCCGGATCTTGCAGGTCGAACGTCACTGACTGCCAGCTGGTGGTGGTCACCAATCCGCTGACGGGATCGGTGATCTTGGCTCGCACGGCAACCGTGTTTTGTCCCAAGACGAGCGTGGAAGACCGATAGGTCACCGCTCGGGAATCCAAGTCCGAGTAGAACTCGACCGTTCGCGTGGCTTCGGGAACGCCATCCCCCGTCGAATCGAACTCCAGAGTGGCATTGCGAATACCTGCGGGCGAGTTGACCCGCACTGAGACCGTGGGATCGGTCGTGATCCCATCATCAGCAGTCCCGGTATCTCTCAGCAGTTGGATCGTATCGATGATCGAGTTGGTCACCACGACCTGTCCGGTCGACTCGTTGCCATACGCGTCACGGATCGTATAGCTGAACTGGTCGGCTCCGGATGCACCGAGTGCGGCAAAGTACACGACCGTCGGGCCACCTGCGGCCTGCCAGTCAATCACCGCTTGCCCCTGCTGAGGCGTATCGACGGACACGAGCGTGATCGCTTCCCCTTCGGGATCACTGTCGTTCGCCAGCACCGGGATCGTCACCCAGTGCCCTGAAGCGACCTCGGCCGTGTCGGTGTTCGCCACGGGAGGCTGATTGGCCGTGACCTGGATGTTGACGACACCCGTGCCGCGTCCTCCGGCAGCGGTCTCCATCGTGTAGACGAGTTGGACATCGCCACTGAATCCTGCGATTGGAGTAAGCCGCAGTCCCTGCTGGCTCCCCAGCGTGAACACCTCGCCGTTGCCGGAGTTGACTGCCTGGAACGACACCAGCGTGACCGTCGCCCCATTGAGGTCGGTCGCCGACAGCAGGGTGCTGACCGCTTCTCCATGCGTGGATGTCAAACTGATCGGCGATAGAGAGGGAGCCGGTGCCTGCGAATTCCAGCGATCGACGATCACGGTCACCGTCGATGTCTGTCCGGCTCCGTCGCTGATCGAGTAGCTGAAGGAGTCGTTCGCGACACTGGTGCCGCTGGCGACGTAGACGAGAACCTGTTCCGTCGTCGGGCCACCGGAAACCGGGTTGGCCACGGGGCGAGTCTCGATGGTCACTGTACCGAATGCGGGTGTCGTCACCGCACTGAGAATGAGCGCCGCTGTGCCCGTCGTGGTGTCATTGGCCAGCACGCGCACCACAACTGTCTCACCCAAATCGGCCAGCACATGATCGGGCATCGCGACGACATCGGCTTCCTCGACGTTCACTTCGGGAGGTGTGACCGTGACTGTCACCGTGCCGGTCGCCTGCCCACCTTGCCCATCACTGACGACATATTGAATCGTGACCACGCCCTGCACGCCGTCGGGGAGATAGATCAGCCGATCGCGCGTGGCCCCGGAACCGGTCTGAATGAGCACTTGCCCCTGAGACGAAGACGCCACCGCGCTGACGATCGTGAGCGCGTGTCCTTCGGGATCGGAGTCATTGGCGAGTACGTCCAGCACGACGAACGCACCGTCTGCCACGGTCGCTGTCTCATGATTGACGACAGGAAGCTGATTGGGAGTCGTTGCCGGGACAATGGTAATGGTCATCGTCCCGGTCGTTTCCGCTCCGGCGGAATCGCGCACGACATAGCTCAACGTCTCCGTTCCGGTGAACCCGGTATTCGAGAGATACTCGATATCATACACGAGATTCGCCGACGAACTGCCGTTGATCCCGTATTGGCCGTCGTACCAAGTGGCGAAGGAGGAAGTGCCGCTGGCACCGTTTTGTAACCAATCGGTCCAGATCGTTTCAGAAACTCGCGGACGCAGGGAGGCGGCCCCCTGAACGGCACCGGCCACGGAGATCAGCTGCAAGACACCGCCTTCCGGATCAGAGTCATTACTCAGTACCGGAACGACCACGGACGTACCGGAATTCACTTGAACGGCATCCGCGACCGCCACGGGGGCTTGGTTCGAGCTTGTGGTCGCGTTGTTGGTGATCGTCACCGTCCACGTCCCAGTCGACTGCTTCCCGTACGCATCCTGCACGGTATAGGTCAGGACTTCGGTCCCCTCGAAACCGGCCTGCGGCGTATAGTCCAGCTGATTGAGGAGGGTGGTGGAACCTCCCAGATAGTAATCGCTGGGGTCCGAGTAGGAACCGCTGGAAGAGCCGCTGCCCGATCCTGAGCCACTGCCCGTGGAAGCGGAAATGGTCGCTTGACCGTGCTGGGCACCGCTCACCGACAGCAGTTGGAACGAGTCTCCCTCGGGGTCGGAGTCATTGGTCAAAACTGAGGCATGGACCACTGAGCTGCCGGAAGCTGCCAACGTGTCATTGACCGTCACGGGAGCCTGGTTGGCCTCGACATGAATCGTCAGCACGTAATCGCCGGTGCTGCCCGCTGCCGCACTGCCGCTCCCATACCCGCTGATTCCGGAACCGGTGGAGTACCCGCTCGTGGAGTATCCGGAGCCGCTCCCATAGCTCCCCGACGAACTGCCGGAGCCGGAGCTAGACCCGCTGGAAGAACTCGTTGATCCTGAACCACCGCTGGAACTGCCCGACCCAGAACCACCCGTATTGGGGTTCGGATTGAACGCACTGTAATACTCGTTCCCGGCGCTGGAGACACCGATCCGATATGTGCCTGCGAACACGGCTCGGAACTCCAACCGGCTGTCGGTTGTGGACTGGCCTGTGAGGGGGTCGATCGAGTTGGCATTCGATTGCACCTCGATCCCCCACGCATCGAACAGCCGCAAGTGGCTGTCCAGATCACCCGGCGTGGTCACCGAGATGGAAATTTTGTCCCCAGCGGCCAGCACGACCTGATACATGTCGACTTCGGTGGCCGTCGCGATTGTCGCATCGTGAGTGCGAGTGAACGTCAATGCCGCCCAATCCCCCGCAAAGCTCGGTCCCGACGACGAGTGTTCGACAGCCCGGACCGACACAGTTTGCGAGCCGTAACTCAGAACGTTGCTCAGGTCTTGTTCGTAGAGACCCGTCCCCGCGACCGAACGACTCACGTCCGACACCCCGTCCCCGTTGGTGTCGAACTGGAGATCGTAGGAGGAACCGGGGTCCGCATCCGTCAGCGTGAAGCTGAGTCTCGGGTCGCTGGTGCTGAAGTCGCCCGGAGTTTCCGTGTCGTGGGTGAGTCTGAGATTCGAGATCACGGGGCGGGCGGTCACGGCAAAGCTCACGTTTTGTGTGGGCTGAATGCCGTTGGCGTTTTGGCCGGTATAGGTGAAAGCGACGTTGCCGGTGTAGCTGGGATCGACCGTGAAGATCAGCTGGTCGGTGCCCGGGCCGGTGGGGTTGTCGAGTAAACTCACCGAGCCGCCGATTGACGGTTGGCTGTAGCCGGTAATTTCCAGAGGGCTGGCTGTGCTGCTGTCATTTTTCAGGACGAGAACATGCGCCGGAACGGCAGTCATGTCATAGTCGGCTAAGCCGAACATCAGGATGCGTTCTTCGGGGACGAGTACACGCGTCGCGAGCCGGGGGGAAGGAGTGCGCCGCCGAGGCTTCGCGGGCTTCCAGGCGAGACGATCCAAAAACTGCTGAAACCAGGTACGCAACGACATGAGCACAAATCCTTGGCCAAAGGAGCGTCAATCGAATTCGAAGAATGTGAAGTGTGGGCAGCGATGAGACGCGGCCCGCTGCGATTCCCACGTTTCGAGAGGCACCTCCGGAGGAGGCGGTGGAAACACTGGGCAAGCTGCGTGAGATGGTGCGGGTGGAACCCCCGCTCAGAATCGAAGTCGACTATGCCGGGCCGATTCGAGTCTGTCAATCCGAGGGACTCTGCTTTTTGGTGAAAATGTTCCGATTCTTCCGGTCCTGACGGCCCGGCTCATTCGATCGAGAACTGGCCGAAGTCATGACTTAACCAGGAGTTACCATTCATGTCAACGCACGGGGAGCAGGCCGGGGGCGGGGGCTTGGTCGTCGGTCAGGTGGGCGCGGCCGATGGACTCATTGGAGTCGAGGCTGCGGAAGTATTCGATCGGATACGGTTGAACTGCGTGGTCATAGAGGCTGATATGATGTGCGGGGAGTAAGCGGCCCGTGCGTTGCTGGAGCGTGGTCATCGCGAGTGTATATTCGGTGTAGCTCTGGAGGATATCTCGGCGGGCATCGGCTACGGCGCGCTGGGCGCGCAGAATCTCTTCGATAGACACTCGGTCGGGGGTGCTGTTCGAGAGAGCCTTCAAGGCATTCAGACGCTCCTCGGCGGTGGCGAGGCGGGCGGTATGGACCTCGGCAGCGAGCCAGGTGCGGTCGATCTCGCGGAAGGCGGCGGCGAGTTCGTGGCTGATCTCGACCTCCTGCACGCGCAGCATGGCCTGCGACTTGGCGAGTTGCAGTTCCAAGCCCTGGAGCCGGGTCTTGGCGAGACGTTGCCGCAGCGGGATGCTGTACTCGACCCCCAGCGTCCAGCCGGTCTGCTGACCACTGAAGAGCGTGCCGTAGCCGCTCCCCAGACCTTTGTTGGTCACCCCGTCGTTGCGCGGTCCCAGGAGATCGTCCCCGAAACCGTTGGTGTGGTAATCGGAGACGAAATCAAGTTGCGGACGCAGCAGATTCTCCGCCGCCTGGAGTTGCAGCTGGAGGCTGCGGATGTGCCACTTTTGCTTGCGCAACTCGGGACGGGCGATCAGGGCCGTGCCCAGCGAATGGTGCCAATCGAAGGTCATGTCGGCGGTCACGGGATCGTCGATCGTTTGTAGTAACCGCCCATCGTTGACGCTCAGTCCGAGGATGCGGCGGAGTTCCGCTTCGGCGGTATACAGCTGATCGCGGGCGGCGGCGACTTGCAGGACCGATTGCTGGTACTGCTCGCGGGCGGCGGTCTCTTCGAGGGCTCCGCTGCCGAGTCCTCCGGCGGTGCGGCGGGACTGCGCGATATGCAGGGCCAGTTTCGTTTTCGCTTGCATCTCCTCTTCCAGAGCGAGCGAATGCTGGGCAATGGCCAGTTGCCAATATTGCGTTTCCACATCGCGCACGAGATTCGTGAGGGCCAGCTCGAAGTCGATGAGAGACATATCTTCGTTGATGCGGGCGATGACGATTCCCTGCGTCAGGCCGGTGATATTATTCGCGTTCCCCGAGATCGGTCCGGCGATCCGCGTATAATCGATTCCAGCTCCCGCCATCAGGGGCTGACGGAATTGCAGACCGAGGTTGCCGTCATAGGCCGAGGTAAACAGCCGCTGCGTGGAATTGTTCGACCCATAATTCCATTGCTGGTTTAAGGAGACTTGACCGCCGGTGATTAAACTCTTCGTGAGTGCGGAATTCCACTGGGCGGTGTCAGAGGCCAGCGTGTCACCGGGATTCAGTCCACCGGCGAGGAAGTTGTTGTTCTGGATCTGCTCTTCGCGTCCCCATTTCATGTTGGTGCTGAACTGGGCATCGAAGTCGGAGAGGGCCGCTTCGACGCCGCGCTGACCGAAGAGGTAGCCGCGCTGCTGAATGGCGGGATCGTAGGCCGAGCGCACTCCTTCCGGGTTGGCCAGGATGGGATTGGAGGGGCTGCCCAGCTGACCCGCCGTGCGAATGACATCGCTGTTGCGGAGCGCGTACTGAACGGCATCTTCGAGCGTGATCGGCCAGGGAGCGGCGAGTTCCTCGTGCCGTAGACGCCGGGGTTCTTCGGCAAACGGCATCTCGGAGAGGAGCAACGACTCAACACTCTCGCTGGGTTCCAGCTCGATCGACTCGGCTTCGTAATACTCGGCACTCTCGTCGACGATGGGCAGGACGGATGAGGTCCGGCAGCCGCCATTCATGGTCGCGAGGAGTCCCAGCGCAATCCACACCCCGCAGGCTCGGAATAATCCGGCCTGTCGGGGGGAGCATGGCAGGGGTTGGCGGCGGCCCATCCGTGGAACCTGACCTGTCGAAGCGGTGATACCGATTGTGCGGGCGGTCGAGAGCCTCCGGCTCTCGGGGTATCATTTCTATCGACGGTCTGACGACTGCCCGCGATGTGGAGCGGCATTCGCATACTCACCGGGAGAATCGGCACAGGCGGGCGAGCGCTCCGCTTCGAGGACTTCGCGTCGCGGCTAATCGGCAGCGCTGGAATTGCCTCGCTACCACCAGAGCTTGCGGCGGAGGAATTCCACAAGGTCGCCGAACAGCACATACCCCAGGCTCTTCTGCCCGCATTCGATCTTGGCAGTGACTTCCGCTCCGATGCGGCGGTGCGGGAGGTCGTCAGGATTCAGGCGGGCATACGCTTCGACGATCGTCCCGGCCTCTTGGGAGTGATTCGAACGTGAGGCCACTTCCGTGAGCGTTGCCGCGTAGGTCTTCTCGACAGCTGTCGCGGGGACGTACTCGACGGGGAGCGTGCCATCGGTGGACTGCTCCAGAGCGGTCAGCAGATGGCCCATCCGGTATTCGGAGACCTCCAGTTCCAGCCGCCACGGACCGGTGTCGTCCATGACCTGCAATAGTCGTTCGCCGCGCTGGACCGGGCGGTGTTGCAGCTGCTGCTGGAGCTGGAACGTGGCGATCACTCCGTGAGCGGGGGACTTCACGGTCAGCTTCTCTCGTCGCTGCTGGAGGAGCAATAGTTCCTGTTCTGCTCCACCGAGTTCGAGGCGGGCCTGGACCAGTTCGCCCTGGAGACGCACGGCGTCCTCGGTGGCCCCGCGACGATCGGCCTCCTGAAACTGAGCGGTCAGGGAGGAAACCTGTTTGCGTTTCTCGCGGACCTTGTTGTCGACCGTCAGATGTTGGGTGTCGAGGTCGTCACTGTGCAGGATGAGTAAAACTTGCCCCTCCGTCACGCGCTGGCCACTCACAACTTGGAGTTCCTCAACATCCCCATCCCACGGGGCGAAGACATCGTGTTGCCGGGTGGGCATCGCCAGTCCCTGGGCCTCGACGCGGAAGTTCCACGGCAGCCAGGTCAGTGTCGCTCCCACGCCGCCCAGCAGTAGTAGAATCAACGCGGCCCACCAGAGCCGTCGGCCATGCAGCCAGTTCAGCATGCGACCGATCGAGCGCCACAGCGGGAGTAAAAAGATCGACTCGTGCGCCAGTGAGTTCGTCAGCGCGACGGAGACATGCTCGATCAGCAGTTCGGTCTTCGCGGACAGGCCCGGCTGCGGCTGACTGACCGCCGACTGCTCGACGATCAGTGCCCCCATCACGGCTCGCAGCTTCCGCCGAGGCCCCTCGTCGGCGCGCGGGTCGACGGTCGGTGCCGGAGCGAATAACGGAACAATCCAGACCAGTCGCATGCGACTTTCGACCAGATAATCGGACAAGGCCCGATGCAGTTCATCGGGCAGCGGGAGCAGTTCCCCTTCATAGCGCAGCGGGACACCCCCGCGCACGGTGAGCTGCGCGAGGTGTTGCATCGAGCGGACCAGATTGGCCCGGCGCTGAACTTCATCCTGGCCGCTGATGGCGATGATGCGCGTGGCCTTCCCGCGCACGAGGGCCACGCTCAATCGATCGCAGCCGAGCAGTCGACGGCCATCGTTGACCGCCGTCAGCGCGGCCTCTTCCAGGTGGAGCGTGCGATGGAGTTCAAACAGGAACCGGTCCCACTCTTCCCAGAACGCCGCTGTCGGGGGCGGCAGTGCATCGTCTTGATGCAGTAGTCGACTGAGGCGGTCGGCCAGTTGCTCAACGGTCGGTCGGCCTCCGGAGCGTTCCGGATCGACGGTCGGTGGGGCGAGTAATTCGATCACTCCGACGACGACGCCCGCGCGTCGCAACCCAGCCAAGTAGGCGACGTGAGGCCGAAGTCCCTGCGCGTCCTGCCGGTGGTCGGCAGTCAGTGTCTCGCCGTCTTGTAGGACGCGGCTCACGCGCTGCTGGTGGGAGGGGGTGATCTTTGTCCCGTGGATGACGAACCGGCTCAGCCCCTGCTCAGCCTCGACATGAGCCTGTCCTGCGGCATCGCTCAGCCAGCACAGACCTGCCCAGCCGGGATGCTCTTCCGTGAACTGTTCCAGCAGGACGAGAATGGCCGGGCGAGGCTGCATGTGGCGATCAAGAAAATGAGGTGCTTGTCTGTGGTGGTGAGGTCCGTTAGAACAACATCTATTGACGGGCCGACGAGTCTTGAGTTCCACAGTCAGCGGCCCGCTCTCGTTTTGCATTCTGACGGAGAGACCGACCGGTGACCAGCATTCCGTCTTTCAGATTGATTGTCCTGTGTGCGGGCCTATGGGCGATCACTCTCGGCCAGCACTCGGGAGGGGAGGACAAGGTTCCTACTCGCCCTCCCGTGTTCAAGGTCGAACACTGTCGGGTTTTGTTCATCGATCGCCGAGTGATCTCTGCGGGCGGCACCGGCGTGATCGCGGAGATCGTCGACGAAGGGGCACGAGTCAGTGCTGAAACGGTTCTGATTCAATTGCAGGACCGCGTGCCACGCGCCGCATTGGCGGCTGCGGAAGCGAAGGCCGAGAGTGATGTCGAGATCCGGCTCGCTGAGAAAGCGACCGAAGCGGCGAAACTCGATCTCGCCGCAGTGCGCGCTGCCAACGCACTGGCCCCCGAGGCGTATCCTCACGTCGAGGTCGAACGCCTGCGGGTCAAGCAGGAACAGGCCGACCTCGAAACGGAACGGGCGCGGCAACAGCTCAAAATCGCCCAGCGCGAACGCGATCAGGCAGCTGCGGAGCTGGCTTCGACACGCATCGTGGCTCCCATCGGTGGACTGGTCACCAAACGACTGAAGGCCATTGGCGAAGGGGTCCAGCCCGCCGACCCGATCCTGGAACTGGTCAACACCGATCGCGTCCGCATTGAAGGCTACGTCCCGCTGGAACAACTCTGGAAGCTCCAGGTCGGCCAGACGGTGCGTGTGCAACTCGATCTGGGCGGTGAACGCCCACTGCCCGTCGAACAGGAAGTCTTCACTGGCCAGCTGGGGTTCGTGGATGTCACTGTGCAGTCGGTCGCTGGAACCGCGCGCATCTGGGCGGAAGTCCCGAACCGGAAAGAGCTGCTCAAGGATGGACTCTCCGCCCGTATGACGATCGACCTGTCCGATCCCCCGCCCGTGGAACCACAAGCCCCCGTGCGTCTGAAGGAATAGGGGAGATTTTGGAACACTAATCTCCGCTAATAACCACTAATAAGAACAGGGAGGATGTGGCCATGATAAATCGTCGCTAGTGGTCAAAACGCCCGCTAACTCCCTCCCCTCTGGATTAGTGTTGATCAGCGGAGATTAGTATTCCTTTGCCTCCTTCCTCCTTCCTCCTTCATCCTTCATCCTTCATCCTTCTCTCCCTCCCCCCATGCAAACCGCTCCCGCGTCCTCCATGCGTCCCTCCTCGCAGCAGCCGATCCCGCTGCGGCGGAGGCAGGATGTCGTGGTCGAGTGGATCAAGTATCGCGATGTGGCCCATGCCGTCATCAAAGACCCCTGCGGCCTGAAGTACGCCCAGCTCCAGCCCGAGCAGTATGAAATCTGGTCCCTGCTCGATGGTCAGCGGCCCCTCGAAGAACTCCGTGACCTGTTGCAGAAGTCGCACCCCAGCGTGCATCTGACGCTGCTCGATGTGCAGGCTCTGATTCACGATCTGCATGAGAAGCAGCTGCTCGTCAGCGAGCGGCCCGGACAGGGACGGGAACTGATTCAGCAGCGCCGGACACGGAAGTGGAAGGCGTTCTGGTCGGTGGTCCGGAATCCCCTGAGCGTGCGACTCTCGGGGTGGGACCCCGACCGCACACTGACGGTTCTGCATGCCTGCTGCGGGTGGTTGTTCTCGGCATGGGCAGTGGCTTCGGTGACGCTCATCACGGGTGGTGCCGCCCTGTTCCTGATGATGCGTGTCGAAAACATCCGCCAGCGGCTGCCGGAGTTCCAGCAGTTCTTCGCCTGGCCGAATCTGGTCTACCTGTGGCTGACGATGGGAGCCATTCGTGTCCTCCACGAGTTCGGACACGGTCTGGCCTGCAAGCATTTTGGCGGGGAGTGCCACAAGATGGGGGTGATGCTGCTGGTCTTCAGCCCCACGCTCTACTGCGATGCCTCCGATGCCGGGATGCTGCGCAACAAGTGGCAGCGGATCTTTGTCTCGGCAGCGGGGATGTATGTGGAGATCATCCTGTCGACGCTGGCGTTTGCACTCTGGTGGCATTCCCAGCCGGGACTGCTCCAGAATCTGTGCCTGAATCTCTTCTTTATTTCCACATTGACGACAGTGCTGTTTAATGCCAATCCGCTCATGCGGTTCGATGGTTATTATATTCTGCTCGACTGGTTGGAGATCCCCAACTTGCGTCCGCAGGCATCGCAAGTCTTGCAGCAGAAGTTCGCGTGGTGGTGCCTGGGGATTCAGATCCCGAAAGATCCGTTTCTCCCCACCTCCGGCTGGTTCTGGTTCATTCTGTTTACGGTGGCGTCTTTCATTTATCGCTGGATCGTGTCGTTCGGGATCATTCTGTACCTGTACACGGTGTTGCAGCCGTACCGCTTGCAGAACATCGGAATCATGCTCGCCTGGCTCTCGGGCGGAACCGCCTTGTTCGGACTCGGTTACAGTCTCTACCAACTGCTCAAGATGCCTCGACAAGAACCACTCAGCCGCCCGAAGATCGCTGTCAGCCTGCTGCTATTGGCCGGTCTGATCTGCGGCGGGTTGTTAGTGCCGGTCTCGTGGTACATCCACGCCCCTGTGACGATCGAGCCGGTCGGCGTAGTCCATGTCTTGAATCGCGTTCCCGGTCAACTCGTAAAGTTGCATGGTCAACCGGGCGATGAGGTGTCTGTCGGCGATCCCCTCGCCACACTCTCGTCGGTGGAACTCGACGATCGGCTGCGAGAGTTGACGCTGGAACAATCGGTCCGCGAGGTCGAGCCCGCCACCTATCGCCAGCTCAATCAGCCGGATCAAATGGTCCTTGCGGAAGACCGACTGCGGACCGTCAGCGAACAGCTGCAAGATGCCCGGGCGCTGTGGGAGCAGACCATCGTCCGCGCTCCGATCGCCGGGCGGATTGTGGCCGCGCGCCGCTCACAACCATCGACGGCGGACCAGGACGACGAACGTCTGCCCCGCTGGAGTGGCACGCCCCTTCACCCGCGCAATGTCGGAGCCTACATCGAGCAGCGCACGCATCTATGCAGCATCGCCCCCAGTGACCGCTTTGAGGCGATCCTGTTGGTGGATCAAGTCGACCGCAATGATGTGGTCATCGGGCAGACCGTGCGACTCAAGCTGGAAGAGCTGCCGCATCTCGTGCTGGAGGGCGTCGTCACGGCGGTCTCCGATCGGCATCTGGAGTTCGCGCCGCCCGAACTCTCCAACAAGTTCCAAGGCCCCCTCGCCACCGTCAGCGACGCCGAAGGTCGCGAGCAGCTAACCCACCTCACCTACCAGGCGACCGTTCCGCTCACCGTGGATGCCGACCTGCTCCGCAGCGGTATGCGCGGCGAAGCCCGCATCATCATCGCCCAGCGCTCCGCCGGTCAGTGGATCTGGCGCTGGCTCCGCTCGACGTTCCACTTTCGGCTGTAGGGGATGGAAGGTTGATGGTTTATGGTTGATGGTTGATCGACCAGAAACCTCCCCTCCTTCGATAAACCATAAACCTCTTGCCCCTCCCCCCATGCTGTCCCGCACCTTCCCCTTCTGGCAAGCCAACCCTCTGCCCCGCTGGCAACGGCAGGCGGAGCGTATCCTCACGCAGCGGCGTACGCTCGAAGCCCTCAGTGCCGACGAGTTACAACAACGCATTCGCAATGCCGCGTGGCAAGCCAAGTCGGGCGTGCCATTGGCCCAGCTGTGCCCCGAGGTCTATCCACTGGCCATCGAAGCGACGCGGCGAGTCACCGGGAAGACGCACTACCCGGTGCAGGTCATGGGCGCGCTGGCGCTGTTCGAAGGTCACATCGCCGAGATGCAGACCGGTGAAGGGAAGACGCTCACGGCGGTGCTGCCCGTCACGCTGCGTGCGCTGGTCGGACGGGGTGTCCATGTCATCACCGCCAACGATTATTTGGCTCAACGCGATGCCGCAGAGCTGGGGGTGATCTACGAAGTCCTTGGTCTGACGACCGCCTGCGTCCACCCGGAGCTAGAGGATCAAGATCGCCAAGCCGCCTACGCGTGCGACATCACCTACGGCACCGCCAGCGAGATGGGCTTCGACTTCCTCCGCGATCGATTGCGACAAGGGGCGAGTGCCGAGGAAGACCGCCCCTCCCGGCAGTTCTTCCAAGCCCACAGTCCGCGCGAACCGACCGTCCAGCGGGGTCACTATTTCGCGTTGATCGACGAGGCCGACAGCATCCTGATTGATGAGTCCCGCACCCCGCTGATCATCGGCCTCGAACAGGCTAGCCCCCCCGCCAAGGTCAGCTTGTATCGCTGGTGCATCCACATCGCGAGACAACTCCAGCTGCGAGTGGACTTCGAGTTCGATCCCCGGAAACGGCAGGCTCACCTGACCGAGCGCGGGTCGCGGAACGTGGTCCTGCTGGCCAAGCCGGTCCTGATGGACACGATCGACATGGAGCAAATCTGTCACCATGTGGAGACCGCTCTGACGGCTCATCTGGCGTACGATCTCGACCGCGACTACGTGATTGCCGACGACGAGATCGTGATCGTCGATGAAAGCACCGGTCGCAAAATGGACGGACGCAAGTGGCAGGATGGCCTGCATCAGCTGGTCGAAGCCAAGGAACAAGTCCCGATCACCCCGCCCACGTGCAGTGCCGCCCGCATCACGATCCAGTCGTTCTATCGTCGCTACGAACATCTCGCGGGGATGACCGGCACGGCCATGCCCGCCCAGGCTGAGTTCCGACGCACCTACAAACTCCCGGTCAGCGTCATCCCCACCCACCGTCCCTGCATCCGCCAAGGCCACCCGCCGCGCGTGTTCGTCGATCAACAGTCGAAGCGACAGGCCATCGTTCTCTCAGTGCAGGAACTGATCGAGCAAGGCCGGTCGATCCTGATCGGCACCCCCTCGGTCGAAGCCTCCGAAGGCGTCGCCGCCGTACTCCTGCAACACGGCATCGAACACACGGTGTTGAATGCCCGGTTCCACGACATCGAAGCCGAGATCATCCAGCGGGCCGGAGTCCCCCGCGCGGTCACCATCGCCACCAACATGGCCGGACGCGGCACCGACATCCTATTGGACGAGGCCGTCCGCTACGCCGGGGGACTGCACGTCATCGCCACTGAAATGCACACTTCGAAACGCATCGACCGCCAACTCATCGGCCGCGCCGCCCGGCAAGGCGACCCCGGCACCTTCCAGTTCTTCCTCTCCCTCGAAGACGAACTGCTTCGCGTCCTGCCCCCATTGAAACGCCAACAACTCATCCAACAAGCCCGCCCCAACCCCCACGGCGAACTCACCGCCCGCTCGCTCCAGACTTTCACCCGCACCCAACAACAACTCGAAACCCAACAAGTCCAACAACGCCGCCACCTCCTCGACTTCGAAACCGCACAAACCAAAAAATACCGCCGCCTTGGCCTGGACCCCTACCTGGAACTCGCCGAGTGAACCGATATCGGTGCAAGAGGTGAACAAGCCGTACTTCTCTCGAATCGTTCGATTCCAGCAAGAGAATGTCCCTCGACGTAGGGAAGTGAGCGGATAAGTCGATTCGCGTCTGGCATCCCCATCGGAGCGCGATTGCGGTCGGTGTCGTGGCCACAAGTGATGTCCCAGTCCTGTATGCCACTGGGGGCGGTTCTGCGGGCTCGGGCGGCAGGGGATGAGAGATGTTCTCTCCGTTCTTTGAGTTATCCACAGACTGTTTTGATTTCGCGGGGGTGTTAAATACTTGTGTTATATAGAGTGTTACGCTGTGGATAACCCTTGGCAACTGCTTGAACTTGCGGGTGTTTTGGAAGTGGGCGGTGTGTAAACCATCGAAGATTGGTGTGTGAACCATCGAAAGACGGTGTGCAAACCATCGAAGTCTTTCGGTCATTGTTAGGGGCAAATGTGGGTGGTGGGTGAAGTATCGAAACGGGACGTTCGGTGTGTGAAATGTCGAAACTGCTTGACTTGGTGGGTGATCTATCGAAGTATCGGCGGCATGGAATTGGAATCGACAGTATCGAGTGACCGCTCCCCTCTCCTGCCCGATCGGCGGGAGGCGGACTTCTTTGTCTGTGATCTGATGGATGCGACTCCGAAAGGAGACATGGCGTCGATGGAGCATCCGATCTTTTCGCTGTCGACGAAGCCGGATCATCGCGTGCGTCGGTATGAGCATGGGGCGGTGTTTGTCGAGGTCAAACCCTCTTCGGATGGCCTCGCGACGGTGCATGATCGCGATATTCTCATTTACTGCATCAGCCAGTTGATGGCAGCCATGAATGCGAAGCAACCGGTGACTTCGGTGCTGCGATTCACCGCTCATGATTTACTGAAAGCCACGAACCGGATGACGAATGGTCAGGGGTATGAAGCTCTCAAGGCGGCTTTGGAGCGGCTGTCGGGGACGCGAATCAGCACGAACATCACAACCGGTGGTCAAGAGGTGTTCGAAACGTTCGGTCTGATCGAGCGTGCGAAGATCGTCCGTGAGACGCGCGAGGGGCGAATGCAGGAGATCGAGGTCAAGCTCTCCGACTGGGTGTTCAACGCGATTCAACATCAAGAGGTGCTGACGCTGCACCGGGATTATTTCCGGCTGCGGAAACCGCTCGAACGGCGGATGTACGAACTTGCTCGCAAACACTGCGGACACCAAGGGGAATGGAAGATCTCGCTACTGGTTCTTCAGAAGAAGTGCGGGTCGGCGTCGACCGAGAAGGAGTTTCGAAGACTCGTCACGAAAATTGTGCAAGAGGACCAGCGGCATCAGCATATGCCCGACTATTCGGTGATGCTCGATGACAGCGACATCATCACGTTCCGCAGCCGGGGCACCGTTTCCAGTGCCGAACAGGCAGCCACGCTCCCTGTCAGAGTTGGCCAGCTCGATCCTGAGTCCTACGCGATTGCCCGACAAATCGCTCCGGCCTGGGATGTGTATTACCTCGAACGGGAATGGCGGGAGTGGATGACCGAGGCACCGCGCGACCCGGACGCCGCGTTTATTGGGTTCTGCAAGAAATGGATCGCCCGCAGGGAGTCGGGCGACGGGCTGACGTTTTGAAGGAGGGGTGAGAGAGGAGAGAGGAGTGACGAGAGCGAAGAGCCAGCGGGGCTGAGCGGCGCTACTCCGTCAATCATGTCAGATACCCATGTCGTTTGAGCCACGGCTTGTTGTGTTCCGAGAGAACTGGAAACCGCAAGCTCAACGTACGGATGCCTGTGCCGAAGACTCCACAATCTTCTTGAACATTTTGAGATACGGAGACTCTTTCGGAAGCACAGGGTCCAATTCTTCTCCGTCAACCACCTTCTTAAGCATCAAAATACCAGCATCGATCAGTTCGATTTTCCCCAATGCCTTTCCTACTAATCGGGAGCGCATTCCTTGAAATCCAAGCGTCACTCTCGCACTCTCCTTGCCACCCTTTCGTTCCACAACGCTCAATATCTTGCTCACTTCCTCATCGGCCTTGACGAGTTTTGCATAAAGCTCACTCGCGTCTGAGGACTGTGCGTTTAACAGCAACTTGTGGCATCTGATGCTGGCAAGGGAGTTCCTCACTTCCAATTCGCACTTCAGGGAAGCGATGGACTCCGGGACATCTTTTCCGATGTTCACATTCCCTCGTACATTTTCAAAGATGGACAACAGCTCATCTTCGTGATCGCCGTATTTCACGTGCATGGCAGGACTTTGACTGAGAAGCTGCATTGATTCCTTGATACAGACCAGAAGTTCCATGGTGACAACGATACGATCAGCTTCAGAGAGCCTGGCGAGTTGGTTAAGTTTTGTGAATTTTGTCTCCAGCAGCCGATAGTCCTCCATCGGCACCACTTCGTCGTAGACGGACTGCCGCGCTGACAGGGCTTCAATTAGGAACCTGTACCGTCGATAACTCTCCAGCTTTTGAACGCGTAATCTTCCACGATCAATTGCCGCTGTGACCTGCGTTTTCATTCCCGACAGAGGCGGTAGCGCGGAATCACTTCCAGAGAGTTTGAGACTCAATGCACCATTCACGATGGCATAATCGTCTTGGATTCGGGCATCACCGAACACAACTGGAGCAATTTCGAGACCTTGGCATTCTTGAAAGACGATTGCAGCTTCTTTGAATTCTTTCTGCTGAAAATGGAACACCCCTACCAAGTAAGCAACCGTCGAATTGGCAGGATAGCTGCGACGAAGTGAAGTGAGAGTCTTTTTGCACTTCTCAAGTTGACCTTGGTGCATGTACGCCTTGGCCAGCACGATTTGCGACATAGGCCACAGGCGTTGGTTCTGGGTCGACACTTGGGACAGTTCAGCTTCAGCCAACTGACTTTCTCCTGTGAGATCAAGAGCAATCCCAGACAGGTAGTGGAGTCGGTCGACTAGAACCACCGGTGGATTGTCGATTGTGGAAAGGCGAGTCTTCATCTCTTCCAGCTGAGCCAAGATGGCAACAACTTCTCGATATCTGGACTGAACCTTCGCGGCAGCGAGTAGGTCTTCTGGTGCTTGCGGACCTCCCTCCAGAACTGGTCGAAAATCACTGTCCTGCGAAAACGGTTCAAGCTCATTGGTGAGACGCTCAGTATCAGCTTCAATGGGCTCAATGACTTTGGATCGTCGTACCTCTTCCAATTGATCAATAAAGGCCATTCCCTGAAACAGCCCCCAGTAGGTCATGAATGCCGTGAGGAAGAAGATCACTGCTCGCCCGGCCACTGAGATTCGAACTGTTGACAACAGGCTTTCAGTTTGAATGGACACCCGATCAATATCAGGATTGGTGATCGGTGTTTTGAGCGTTTCGGTCATCGGGTCTGCGGGTTTGATCGCGATCGTGACGACAATCGCCATCGAGATCGCCACAATCGTCAACACGATTGAGCGCGGGTCTCCGTTGAGGGGATTTGCCTTGAGGATGAAGACTGTTGCAACGACCGTGAACAGCATGAGAACAAATGCGGCAACCACGATGAACAGACGATTCCCAAACTGGGAATCAGAAGGCTTGCCTACCATGCTTGAGACTCCTCTGCGAAATTGGCCCGCAGTTTGGATTCAGAGCGAAGGGGTGACGGCACACGTACTCCCTCAAATCGTACGTGCATCAGGCTTCAGTGGTGAGGCAGGTTTCGACGGATTTTTCCAAAATGTAGCAAGTTCAGTCACCTTTCCGCAGATCGCCCAGTTCGCTCATTTGCCGTTCGGTTTTGCCAAGAATCGATTGAGGATTCTCCAACCAATTGAATTGAAAACGGCGGTGTGAGCATGGCCGTGCGTCGACGAGGAACCCCAAGTGGATGGAAATTGATACGACCAGAATCCGAATCCCGGCACCGATTGAAACACAAGAACGAGGGCTTTTGAGTGCTGTCGCACACGAAGTACAGGTGAGTTTTCTTGAGGAACTCGTTGGCCCATTTCACAAGACTCTGCTTGTCGTCCGAGGAATCGGAGAATCTCCGTTCAAACTCTTCTGTGATTGGTTGGCTCAGGGTTTTTACGATGTGGTTGTCGACTGCATACCGTAATCTCCGCTGCCATTCAATCAATTGCTCGATGTTTGAAGTCTCAGGTGGAGTCAGCTCTCTCACCACTGCATCAGCCAGATCATGTTGGGGAGTTTGTGTCACACTGATTTGCTTCCTAGACCGGCTGTTTGAGCTTCCTCTTCGGCTTCGATCAGCATCTTGTTGCGTTTCATGGCAAATACCCGTGTTGTTTCAGCCACGGCTCGATGGCCTCTTCGAGGAACTCTTGCAAGGTGTTCGGTTCGATCCCTTTGAGCTGGCGTTCGAGTGAGGCTCGTTTGAGAGCAGTGGCGAAGTCGGAACGGATGCGGGTGGTGAGGGGTGAGCGGGTTTGTTGTGGCGTCGGGGCGGGAGTCTCGGCAGTGGGTTGAGGCTTGGGTTGAAACACGAAGCTCTTCTCGACGGAAGGATCGACGGGCGGCTTCAGTCCTTCGACGAGTGGGCGGCGGTTCTTCATTGGTCCCTCCCCTTCTTCTTCGGCTTGGTCTTCCGTGACGTGAGCCTGGCTTTGCAGGCTTGTGGCAGGATTTCGCGAAACAGCTGTTCGACTTCGACGGCGGCATCGCTCGCTCGTGATCCCATGTTCCAGACGACTTCGCCTTGGCCGGGGGCGTCGGCGTAGATCTGGCGGAGAATCATGGCGGCGGTAGCGAGCGGCAGATTGAGAGCTGCCGCAGCGTCTTTCATATCTTTGGTGAGGCGATAGTTTTTGCCGACCATGCTGAGGACGATGATCGCTTGGGGCTGACCAGCACGGATGTCTTGGGCTTGGCGGAGAACGTCGGTGGCTTTGGCGAGCGCCCTCACCTCTAACATGCTGGCCTTGCAAGGCACGATTGCCATGTCGGCACGGAGCAGCAAGGCACGGCTAGTTTCGGTTTGGCTGCCGGGGCCGTCGGCGACCACGTAGTCGGCCTCCTGGGCCAGAATCGGCAACTCGTTCAGGATGATGTCTGGGTTATCGAGGCGAACGGCCTTCACGCCCGGTGCCGCTTCTCGAATCCACTCGGATGAGGACTGCTGGGTATCGCAGTCGGCGAGCGTCACGCTGTGGCCCTGTTGGTGGAGCCAGGCGGCGAGGTGAACGGCCAGTGTCGACTTCCCGACACCGCCTTTGGAGTTTGCTACGACAATAATCATGCAGCCTGTTTACCTGCCTTTGGGCTGGTTGGCAAGCACTATTTCATGTTGTCTTGCTGGCAGGCTTCACGAATGGCGTGACGGGTTGCTGGCTAGCTGTCATGCCATCTTGTTATTGAGCCAGCGACACAGGGAGCAAGCCATCAAGCGTGCCGTCCACACGACAAGACAGCAAGCCAGCCCGCATTCATTCCGTCTTGCCGTAAGGCTGGCAGGACAGCCCGCCAGCATGATGACTGACTGACGTGCCATATGGCTGGCTGGTCGGCTGGCCTGCCGACTTTCCCGGTGAAAGTCGTCCTAAGCAACGCTTAGGGGAGATGTCTGACAAATTCATACACGCCGGCAGGTGCAAACACGGGTACGCGCGTTCACATAGTTTTCGGGGATTGGCAAGGGTGTTTTTCGGGGTTCCAGGAGTGGGCCGAAAGGCTCGATTGGACTGCTTCGGGAACGGCAGGTCGGGGCTGGACGCTGGCTTTCCGGAGTGCGACGCGGGAGAGACGCTCCATGACTCGGCAGGCTGACGCCGTGCCGCTCTCAGGTGGGGCGTGGTTCGCAGTCAGGATTACGGCGAGCGGTGCTTCTCGGCGAGGGCTTGCTCGAAGAGTTCGAACGCACGGCGGCGGGTGGCCTCGCTGTCGGGCGGGCCACCACAGAGGGCTGCCTGTTCCAGGTAGGCAGTCAGAGCGGCAGCATGGAACGGGCAATCAAGTGGATCGAACTCGGGAGCGTTCATGACTCTGGCTCTCGATTGTCGGTGGTGGTACGGGCGTGGGGCATGCCTTCACGTAGCCCAGCTTGGAAGGCTCGGTCAAGTGCCTTTTGCACAGCCCCGACATACACATCGTGGAAGTCGAGGCTGTCGAGGCCACGGACCGTGAGGGTCTCGATGCTGAGTTCCTCGGCAGCGATCAGCGCGAAGAGAGTCGAATGTTTTGTCATGGCGACCTCCTACGCTTTCTCGAACAGCATGCACACATCGTGCAGGCCGGGGATGAATGTCGAGCGATAGACCTTCTTCGAACTGCTGGCTCCGTGACTGAAGCGGATGATGTCGGTGCCGTGTTGCTTGAGTCCCGCAGCGAATGCTAATCGCTTCGTGTGGAAGGTGAGGGGGACGAACCCGGCCTGGCGGTCGGAGTAGTCGCCCATCAGGACGGCGAACTTGCCGCCGGGCTTGAGGGCTTTGGCGGCGTTGCGGATGAACTGGCCGTAACGCTGGAGGAACTGGTCGAGCGTTGGTGACCGGCTCAAGTCACGGCTGTCGGTCGCATAGAGCTTCTGTCTCCAGTAGGGCGGATGGCTCCAGATGAAGTCGAACGTCTCGCCGTCGCCGAACCCTTGTGAGTCGCATGCGTCAATGCCCTGGTGGATGTCCCATGCGACGCAGGGGATGCTCAGATGGTCGCACACATCGCGGCAGGTTCCACTCCCCGACATGGGGTCGAGAACTAACCCCGGTTTGAAGTACAGCAGCAGATCACGAATCAAATTGCCTCCGCAGTTGCCGGGATAGCCACGGTCTCCGTAGTCACCGGCCTGATCGTCGTGATACAGGCTCGTGAGGTGCGGGACTGGGCTGCCGTTGATGGGAGCCAAGGGCAGCTTGGCCATCACGGGTTGCCGCTCGCGAGTCATGCGAGAGGCAAACGCGGGGTTGATGAGAGAGTTGAGAGTGAGTGTCTGGTACATAGTCAGTTTCCTTTCGGGTAAGTAGATGGAGATTGTGGGTAGAGATCATGGGCGACCTGATCAAGCACGTCCCAGTTAATGCCGACGCAGGCGTCGCTGTGGCGTTTCACGGATTGCAAGACTTCCCAGGCTTGCTCGTCCGTCAGCCAATCGCATTGGGACTGCACGTCATCGATCGACCAGATGAGAGCGATCTGTCGTCGTGTGGCCAGAAGCCTATGGATGTCACTCGCCAGAGACTGAGGCACATCACGGACGACTGGTTGTTCGCCCAGTTCTTCGATGTAGTACCGGTACGCTTGGTCACAGATCGACGGGAAGTCGAAGCCAGTTGAGTCGCACCAGTGCAACGCATCGGTCAGTACGTCGGCGAGACTGGTTTGCAGATCGTCGTTGCCCGTTTGGTAACGCTTGAGGATGCGTTCGGCACGGGCAGCACGTTGGAGGTTGGTCATCTCCGAGAGGTCTGAGACATCATCGGTGTCGGCTTCGTGGAATAACTCCTGGATCTCGAAGAGCCGCTTCTCCAACAGGTCGATCTGCGGTGTGGTGAATGAGGGATCATCGCTCGATTGCAGTTCGTCCAAGAGGTTGTCGAGCAGTCGTGTGATCGTGGGGATAGTGGTCATGGTGATTCCTCCTTCAAACGTGAGCATCAACGAGAACCAACGAGTGGTCCGCGTAGCTGCTAAGAATTGCTTCGGCCTCGGTGTGCCAGTCGGCGGTCTCCTTGCCGTCGATGACAGCTCCCCACCAGCCCATGCGGCCTTGCTCGTGCCACACGCCATCGGGCGTGATGATGGCGAACGGGATTTTCTGACGAGTGATTACTTGCTCAACAGTGGCGAAATTGTCAGTGACTGAAGAGTGCTTGGGGTCGCGATCATGCAGCCAGCCATTCCAGCGTCCGCCGATTTGGAACCAGTCCCACTTGCCAGCGGGGTTGTACGTCGACAACGGTTCTTGTCGACTATTGAAGTGTTCGTGGCACCTCACGTAGTCCCGGTACTTCTGCTCGGGTGTCGATTGCCGCAGTTCATCAAGTGCCTCTTGGCAGCGGGCTAAGTTGTAGGCCGGATGCTGCTTCTCGATGATCTGGGTGAAGTGCCGAATCTCGCGTTTTAGGTCCAGCTGGGCCTGCTCCAGCGAGTAGCAGACATACGGTGCGACTTTGATGCTCTCGTCGTAGGGAGCCATTTGAGCTTCGACGAAGCTGTTGATGTCGTCGAGTTGATCGGACGGGATGATGATCCCCACGGTGTAATGTGACATAAGATTCCTTTCTGAAGTGAAGGGGCGAGCCGTGATGACCCGCCCGATTGATTTGAGTGCTATTCCTGCTTGTCGCCGATGACGCGGAGAGTGATGCGGCCATCGAGCGGCACGCAGTCGAGCTGGATGTTGAACCCCTGGCTGTCGGCGTGTGCCCAAGCAGAACCGATGCGGGTCCAGAACGATTTCTGGCCTTGGCGGTCGCGAACTTGATAGGCCGTGTGGGTGGGAAGTTTGCTCGGGCTGGGGGCGGTGGAACTGGCGGTGTTAGTCATAATGTGTCTCCTTGTGTTGTTTGCAGGCCGCGATCATCGCGACCTGATGGCACGTGATTCAAAAGCCGCTTGAGCGGGGGCGAGCCTGCGAGCGCACTGCTCCAGCGGAAAATTGGGGGCGACCTTCAGGGGGAACCGATTTTCCGCTGGAACAGCCCGGCGGCGGCTTTAACGTGACCAATCAGGACGTGTGGTTCGTGGCTGCATCCCGACAGACGGAAGGGGACCGAGTGACCGACCTCCCAGTGATGACCCTAGTCTGGCGGACCTGACCTGACTCACTGCCCTGGGACGCATTGACCTCAAAAAGAAGAGGGGGGCGAACCTCAGCGAGGGTTCAGGGTCCAATCGCAGCGGGGAGGGGGCCAGCTCGGGAGTGTTCCGCAGGCTCATCACCGCGTCGGAGCCGATGAGAGAGGAGTACGGCCAATCGGGCGGGCCACGGCTGATTGAACAGAAAGAGGCTGACTGCGATCACAATCCGTGGTAGGAAATCGTTTCGAAACGAGTGGAGGTGAACATGACAGACAAAGAGACAGGCTCGCCTGATCACCAGACGATCAGTGCCGAAGCATTAGAGGAGAGGACCAAGCGGGCACGGGCCTTGTTGGAGAAATATGCCAGTGAGCAGAAGATCAAGCCGCTCCCGCTCGACCACGTTGACCCGTGGCCCGAAGAAGAATCTGCCGAAGACATGGTGTTCGACATCTATGCTCGGCGCAAGGGGCGTGAACCTCTTCGCATCACGATCTCGAATGCCTCGTGGGAAATCCTCTTCAAGGTCGCTGACGGTGAAGACCTCGCGACCTTTGTCGGACACCTGGTCGACTACATCGTCCTTGATGCGAGAACCCTTCTGGGCAGGGAAAGAATCGAGAGTGCCCGAACTCAACGTCCAGCCGGTCCAGCCACTCCGACTCAAGAAACCTGATGACTCCGGCTCGAAGCTGTGGTAGAATCAAGCAGAAGTGAGGAACCACACATGACTCTGAATGCTGAAGTTGCCGACAAAACTGAGCAGAAGTTTCGCCAACGTGCGGCGTCGTCCGGGCAGGACGTAGCGGCGTTCGTTGGAAAGATCCTCGACCGCATTGCGGACAGCGATGACCTGACGATCTGGGAAGCTGCGAACGACAGCCATCCGGTGACCGATTCTCTGGAAGCTCGTCGCGCTCGAATTGGTCGCACGTTTGCAGAACGGCTCGATGCCTGGATCGCCCGTCACCCGGTTTTGGATCATGAAATCGACATCAGTACGGAATCGATCTACAAAGGCTGCGGTGAATGAGAATCGGCGTCGACGCAAATTTATTGTTACGGGTTGCTCAAGTCGTCAGTCCACAACACAAGACTGCCCGTGCCGCGATCATTCGGCTCAAAGACGAGAATCACGAGCTATGTGCCGTTCCCCAAGTGTTCTACGAGTATTGGGCGGTTGCCACGCGGCCCGTGGGCGAGAACGGTTTGATTCTACCGATTGAGGTTGTTGCGGAACTGATCGATAACTTGCTGCTGGATTTCACGCTGCTTGAAGATCAACCGCAGGTATTTCCTCGCTGGCTTGATATGGTCAAGAACCATGCCGCTCGCGGCAAGCCCTCGCACGATGCCCGGATCGCAGCAGCAATGCTTTGTCACGGAGTCACGCATTTGCTGACCTTCAATGGAAGTGACTTCGCAAGGTTTCAGGAGATCGCGTTGATCTCTCCCGAAGACGTTGTGGCAGGCAAGTGGTCTCAATAGGTCAGTCTCTCGATCTGACACACAATTCTTGAACGCTCATTAACCCTTCGGCAACCAGTGCGGGGGTATAATGGGGCATGCTACGGATCAATCAGAACAGTTCGGCGGGTGGGGCGAAGACGTACTACACGCAGGCGGATTATTACACCGAGGGACAGGAACTCGCCGGATATTGGCGGGGCATGGGGGCTGAGAAGCTGGGCCTCTCGGGGACGGTCGACAAGGCCGATTGGGAATCGCTGTGCGACAACCGTTATCCCGGCACGAACCTGCCACTGACGCTGCGGCGGAAGCAAGAACGGCGGGTCGGGTATGACTTCAACTTCCATGTGCCGAAAAGTGTTTCACTGCTGTACAGCTTGACGCGCGATGAACGGTTGCTGGAAGCATTCCGCGAATCGGTCCGTGACACGATGACCGAGATGGAAGCGGAGATGCAGACTCGCGTCCGCAAATCGGGCTGCAATGAGGACCGCACGACGGGCAACATGGTGTGGGGCGAGTTCGTGCATTTCACTTCGCGGCCGATCGACGGGGTGCCTGATCCGCATCTGCACGCTCACTGCTTCGTGTTCAATACGACGTATGACCAAAAGGAAGTGGCGTGGAAGGCGGGGCAGTTCAGCTCGCTGAAGCGGGATGCTCCATACTTCGAAGCTCGGTTCCATGTGCGTCTCGCTCGAAGGCTGGGAGAACTCGGACTCGATGTCACACGTCATAAGATGGGCTGGGAGTTGTCGGGACTCGACAAGAAGACGCTCGACAAGTTTTCTCGCCGCACTGCTCTCATCGAGGAAGAAGCCCGTCGCAAGGGGATACTTGATCCCGTCGAAAAATCGGAACTCGGGGCGAAGACTCGTGAGAAGAAGCAGAAGGATCTGACGCTCGATCAGCTGCGGGTCGAGTGGCGATCCCGATTGACCGATGACGAGCGGGACCAGTTGGGCGGCGTGCAGAGCCTCGTCGGGGCCACGCCGATTCCTGAGCAATCGGAACAAGCCCCAACTGTCATGCAGCAATCAATCAGCCATTGCTTCGAACGGAAATCGGTCCTGCCTGAGCGAACGCTGTTCGCTGATGCTCTGAAGCGCGGCGTCGGTCGTCTCTCGATCGCGACAGCTGAGAGAGCGTTTCAGGAACAGAATCTCATCAACGCCGACCGCGACGGGCGACGTTGGGTCACGACCCGTGAGGTGTTGGCCGAAGAGCGGAAGATGATCGTCTTCGCTCGCCACGGTCGCGGGACGCAGTTGCGACTCGGCACGGGGAACCATGTGTTGAAGCGGACTTGGCTCAACCGCGACCAGCAGCGGGCCGTCGAGCATATCCTCGGCTCACGCGACCGTGTGATCCTGATTCGCGGGGCTGCCGGTGTTGGCAAGACCGCGATGATGCAGGAAGCGGTCGAGGGTGTCACTGCCAACGGTGGTCAAGTCTTCGCATTCGCTCCGTCCGCTGATGCCAGCCGGGGCACGCTCCGTGAAGTCGGGTTCGAGCGGGCCGATACGGTCGCTCGCCTGCTCCTCGACGAGAATCTGCAACGTGAAGTTCACGGCCACGTCATCTGGATCGACGAGGCCGGACTCCTCGGCACCCGCACGATGGGCCAGCTGTTCGACCTGGCGGAAAAACTCGAAGCCCGCGTGGTTCTGTCGGGCGACCGGCGGCAGCACGGGTCCGTCGAACGCGGGGCGGCGTTGCGACTGCTCGAAGAAGAAGCGGGGCTCGTCCCTGCCGAGATCCGCGAAATCCAGCGGCAGAAAGGCGACTACAAGCAAGCCATCCACGCCCTTTCGGAAGGCCGCATCGACGACGGGTTCCGCCTACTCGACAAGCTTGGATGGGTGAAAGAAGTCTCTACCGAAGATCGCTATCAAGCCCTCGCGTTCGATTATGTCTCCACCATCGAGGCCCACAAAACCGCTCTCGTTGTTTCTCCGACTCACAAGGAAGGCGAAAAGATCACTGCCGAAATCCGCGACCGACTCAAACAATCCGGCCAGCTGCGAGGAGACGAGCATCTGCTGTTGCGGCTGGAGAGTCTGAACATGACCGAGGTCGAGCGCGGTGAGGCTGAGCAGTACCTCCCTGATGATGTGATCGAGTTCCACCAAAACGCCAAGGGGTTCATAAAGGGAAACCGCGTCACCGTCGGCGACTCTCCGCTCCCGCTCGAACACGCGAAGCGTTTCCAATCCTATCGCCCCACCGAAATCTCCCTCGCAGCGGGCGACCTGATCCGCGTCACCAAAAACGGCCAAACGCTCGACGAGCAGCACCGCCTCAACAACGGGTCGATCTATCGCGTTCGCGACTTCGACGCACGCGGGAACATCGTCCTCGACAACGGCTGGACCGTCTCGAAAGAGTTCGGCCACCTGTCGCACGGCTACGTCGTCACCTCACACGCCAGCCAAGGCAAAACCGTCGACCGCGTCTTCATCGGCGAATCCGCCGAATCCCTCGGAGCAGCTTCCCGCGAACAGTTCTATGTCTCCGCATCCAGAGGCCGCGAACAAGTCACCGTCTATACCGATGACAAATCCCGCCTCCTCGAAGCCATCAGCAGAAGCGACGACCGTCTCACTGCGACCGAACTGGTCCAAACCTCGCGACCCCCGAAAGACAGACCGGGAGCCCAGATTTCATTCCAACAACACCGTGCCCGGATGCGAAGACAACTCCTTCTCCACAGCGTCTCTCTCCCGGTGAACCCAGCCACGGAACACCAACGATCGGAGCGTGATCATGACCGATAGCATTCTCTCCAAATACACCACCCGCTCCACCACCGAGCCGGATGACCCACTGCTCGAAACTGAAGACCTTGGAGCTTTTGGCTGGCTGCGTGGCCTGCGCGAGCGGGCCGTGATGCTCGAACTCCGCCACAAGAGCGGCAACGTGACCGCCATCGCCTACGCCATGATCGAGAAGCTGGAGTTCAACCCCAGCGACGGCATCACAATCCATGCCCTGGGCCAACGGTTCCGCCTCCAGGGCCGCAACCTCAATACCGAAGCACGTCCACAAGTCCGCCTGTTCCAGGGGCTTACCCGGCACCGTGTTCCTTGGATTCAAGAGGCCGACGAACCCGCCAGAATTGAATCAACCAGCGGAACGGTGATCGAAAGGATTGAGGTGTAGACTCGGTCTTGATGCAGATTTTGATTGCGCAAGTATTTCCGATGTGATATTCTATAAGATGTATTAACCATCATCGTTAATCTGATTTATGAACGGTCACGAAGCCCAAATATCAAGAGTCAGATACGGCTATCCCGTCAGCGGGGCTGGGGAAGCGAGCGGTTCTTGAGCATGCGTCGCAAGCCTCCGCATAAGGATCAGAAGTCGCTGTTCTCGCTGGACAATGACTCACGGGCCGTGAATCATCCGGCTGCACCACAATCAACAGAAGACACCCCTCATGCAGTACAAAACGATCATTCTCGAACTCCTGCGGCAACAGCGGTCGCTGCACGAACGGTTACGGAAGAGCGACACGCTGTTGGAGACACTGAACGAACAAGCGTTACGACTGCGGGAGCGGCATCTGGAGTGGTTGGCGGTGTTGCTGGAAGCGACACCGGGGAGCGAACCGAGCCAGCTCACTGCAATGGCGTTCGAACTGGCCCGAGCGGAGTGGGAGACGAGTCTGGCGACCGACTCGCTGCCAGCGGATCTCGAACCGCTCTGCCTCGACGACGCGATGAAGTTCCTCCATCGTCATTCGTCGCCCGAGTAGCCCCGCAGCGATATTCACGTTCGCTGTTTGATCCACCTTCAAATCAGATCGCGAAGCCAGCACCCGCTGCGGTTACGCAGAACCGCCCAACGATAGCGACGACGACTGGTTCTGCGAGAACGCTCGAACCTTTGGCCTCGGACTCGCCACCGGCGATCCCCCTTATCGCGAGTGGTGAGAAGTCGAAGGCTCGTGATCTCATTGCGGCGATTCGCACGCTGCAATTCATAGAGCAGGAACACCGCCCCGCGACCGCCGACGAGCGAAACACGCTCGCTCGCTTCGCAGGCTTTGGACCAGTCGCTCTCTCGCTCTTTCCCGATCCGGTCACGGGGCGATTCAAGGATGAGGGCTGGCGGTCGCTTGGGGAAGAGCTGCAAGGGCTGCTCACTTCGGAAGAATATGACAGTGCGAAACGAACGACGTTCAATGCGTTCTACACCTCGCCCACGGTCATCACGGCGATTCATGAAGCGATTGGCCGACTGGGGATTCCGGACGGGGCCACGATCCTGGAGCCGGGCTGCGGGATTGGCAATTTCATGAGCTACGGCCAGCCTGGGCAGCGGTTTATCGGCATCGAGATGGATGCGATTTCGGGCCGCATCGCCAAGGCCTGTCATCCCCAGCACGACATTCGCATCGAGAACTTTCGGGATACGAATCTGCCGACCAACCGCATTGATGCGGTGGTGGGGAACGTCCCGTTTGCCGACCTGAAGCTCGACCATCGCGGGCAGAAGCTGGCACTGCATGACTACTTCTTCGCGAAGTCGATGGACGCTCTCAGGCCGGGCGGCGTGATCGGTTTAGTCACGAGCCGCTTCACGCTCGATAAACAGAATGCAGCTGTGCGAGATCTGCTCGCGGAGCAAGCGGATTTCGTGGGAGCGATCCGGCTCCCCTCCGACGCCTTCAAACGGGAAGGGACAGCTGTCGTCACCGACATCGTGTTCTTGCGGAAGCGAGTGCCGGGCGAACCCGCCCGCCCTGTCGATCCCGACTGGCTACAGACGGCACCGCTCCGCATTGAAGGCCATGACTTCCCGATCAACCGCTACTTTATCAATCACCCCGAGATGGTGCTGGGCACACTGTCGCGCCAAGACACGCTCTATGGCAGCGAAGGCTTTTCGGTCGTTGGGTCTGGGAATTTACAGAGCGACCTTCAGCGGGCGATTCAGCAGCTGCCGAAGTTCGAGCCAATCAAGGTCACGGCGGAGTCTCACACAGCAGCACCCGCCTTCGTCCCCCCACCTGCCGAGCGGCATGTCAGCGAAGGGAGTTTCTTCGTCAACCAGCAACGAGTGGTGCATCAGGTCACAGAAGGACAGGGAGTGCCCGTCGTCTATGGCGGCACGACCCTGCGGGCTGATGGCACGATGACGGGCCAGCGGATATCCGCACTCATCGAGCTGCGTGACCAAGCCCGACGGGTCTTGCAGTCGCAGAACGAAGGGTGGCCGGTCGAGCCTCGCGATCAAGCCCGTACCGACCTCAATCGTACCTATGACCGCTTCGTCCGGGCCTATGGTCCCATCAATCACACAACTTTCGGCCACACGAAAGACGGCACTGTCATTCGCCGGATGCCGAATCTCGTCAAGTTCCGTGAAGACCCTGATGCGATGCTCGTCATGTCTCTGGAAGACTACGACGATGCCACAGGCCGAGCCACCAAAGCGGCGATCCTGCTGCGCGATGTGGTGGGGAAGATCCCACCGGTGACGCACGTCCCCACCGCCGAGGCGGGGCTGTTGGTGTCGCTTAACCAGCGGGGACGGGTTGAATTGGAATTCATCAGACAACTCTACGGCAAATCCGAACCGGAGATCATCGAGGAGCTGGGCGACCTGATTTATTGTGACCCCGTCTCCAAAGCGTGGGAGACCGCCGATGTGTATCTGTCCGGCAATGTGCGAGCCAAGCTCGCCACTGCCGCGATCGCCGTTCCCGAGTATGCCCGCAACGCAGCTGCCCTGCGAGCGGTGCAACCCGACGATGTGTTGCCCGGCGAGATCGACGCGAACCTCGGTGCCCCGTGGATTCCCGCCACCGATGTTCAAGCCTTTGCCGCTGATCTGTTTCATGTCGATCCGTCATCGGTCCCCGTCGGCCACTTGATGCAGGATGCGGTGTGGAACGTGGAACCTGACTACCGGGCGGAACGTTCGGTGGCTGCGACCTCGGATTATGGAACCGCTCGCGCCAACGGCACATGGCTGCTGGGACTGGCCCTCAACATGAAATCTCCAACGATCTACGACACGCTCCATGACGGCACGCGAGAAGTCAAAACCGTGAATCAGACGGAAACGCTGGCGGCTCGCGAAAAACAAAAATTGATCAAGGAGAAGTTCCGGGCGTGGGTCTTCACCGATTCGGATCGGACAGAGCGTCTCGTGCGGCTGTATAACGACACGTACAACAATCTGAGGCCGCGTCAGTTCGATGGCTCGCATCTCGACTTCCCTGGCCTCAACCAGACGCTCTCGCTCCGACCGCATCAGGTCGATGCGGTCTGGCGGGGGATGAGTGCGGGGAACACACTGCTGGCTCATACAGTCGGGGCGGGTAAGACGTTCACGATGGCTGCCACCGGCATGAAGATGAAGCAGGCGGGCCTCATTCAGAAGCCGATGTATGTCGTCCCCAATCACCTGCTGGAGCAGTTCTCCCGCGAGTTCATGCAACTCTATCCGAACGCCCATTTGCTGGTCGCAGCCAAGGAAGACCTGACGCGGGATCGTCGCAAATTCCTGACCGCGAAGATCGCCAGCGGTCAGTGGGACGGCATCATCGTGACTCACAGCAGCTTCGAGCGGATCGGCATGTCCCGCGGATATCAGGAGAAATTCCTGCTCGAACAGATTGAGAGTTACGACCAGTTGCTGTGCGAGTACGCCGGTCAGCGGGGTCAGCACCGCAACCTCATCAAGACCATCGAGAAGCAGAAAGCAGGGCGAGCCGAACGCCTCAAGAACCTTCTGGCCGAAGACAAGAAGGACGACGGGCTGGTGTTCGACGAACTGGGGGTCGATCATCTCTTTGTCGACGAAGCGCAGTCGTTCAAGAATCTGGAGACGCCGACCAAGATGGATCGGGTGGCAGGCATTCAGACGGGTGGCTCGGAGCGGGCATTCGATCTCTTACTGAAATCGCAATATCTCAGCGAGCAACATCCGGGGCATGGAGTCACGTTTGCGACGGGAACACCGATCTCGAACACGATGGTCGAGATGTACACGATGCAGCGGTTCCTCGACCCCGCTGGCTTACGCAGCCGGGGGATCGAGCATTTTGATGCGTGGGCGGCGACATTTGGGGAAGTCGTCGAGACGCTGGAACTCTCCCCCGATGGAGCGGGGTTGCGTCCCCGCAGCCGCTTCGCCCGCTTCACGAATCTGCCCGAGCTGCAACAGATGTTCCGTGCGTTTTCGGATGTGCAAACGGCGGAGATGCTTGATCTGCCGCGTCCTCACCTGGAAGGCGACAAGGCTCACATCGTCGCCTGTCCAATGTCGCCCCAGCAGGTCGCGTTGCAGAAGCAACTGGTCGAACGCTACGAACGCATTCGCAATGAACGGGTCGATCCGCGTGAAGACAACGCTCTGGCGATCACCACCGATGGTCGCAAACTGGCGACCGATGCGCGAATGCTCTCTGCCAACGCTCCGGACTTTCCCGAATCGAAAGTCAATCGGCTCGTGGAGAACGTCGTCGAGGTTTGGAAACGCACCGCAGCCACTCGCGGCACGCAGATGGTGTTTTCTGATCTCGGCATCAACCCGACGCCGTGGGGATATTCGCTCTATGATGAGGTGATTGAAAAACTCGTCGCAGGTGGAATCCCGCGTGACCAAATCGCGGCGATGGGGGACGCCGAATCGGATGCCAAGAAACAAGCCCTGTTCGAGCGAGTGCGAAACGGCTCGGTGCGGGTACTGCTCGGCAGCACGCAGAAGATGGGGACCGGGACGAATGTGCAGAAGCGGCTGGTCGCATTGCATCATCTCGATGCTCCGTGGAAACCCGCCGAGGTCGAACAGCGTGAAGGCCGAATTTTGCGACAGGGGAACGAGAACGCCGAGGTGTCGATCTATCGTTACGTGACCGCTGGTTCGTTCGATGCCTACATGTGGCAGGCCCTGGAAACCAAGGCGAAATTCATCTCGCAGGTGATGAGCGGCCACAACGCCACCCGTCGCGCCGATGACATCGGCGGACAGGAACTCTCGTATGCGGAAGTCAAAGCCATCGCCTCGGGCAACCCAGCTGTGCTGACCCTCGCCGAAGCCGACGCCGATCTTCAGCGGTTACACATCCTCAAGAAGAATCACCTCGATGAACAGTTCGTCGCCCGCCGGAATATCCGCGATCTGCCGACAACGATCAGCCGACTCACCGAGCAACTGGCCAATCTGTCCACAGATGCCGCCACCCTCGCGCAGCACGCCGATGATCCGCTCGTGATCGCTGGCCGAACATGCCTTCCTGATGAAGCCATGAAAATGTTGACCAGCTCGCTGAATAGAATCCCCGAACGGGTGCGAGAGACTACCCGCGTGCCGCTGGGAACCTACCGTGGTCTCCGCTTCGGATTGGTTTTGCACACGAATCAATCCTCCGAGGTCTTCCTGGAAGGGGCGACTTCGCAGCACGCAGGATTATCTCGCGATCACCACGGCCCGCGAGCGATTTTGAATGCTCTGGAACGAATCACCAGCGAGACACGCAACGACTGCCAGAAACTGGAGCAGCACCTGTCGCTCGCACAAACCCAACTCCAAGACTACCAGTCCCGCCTCGGAAATGTGTTCGTCCATGCGTCCTACCTCGATGAACTCACCGACCTCCGCGATCAACTCAAAGTTCTTCTGTCCCACACGAATCACACTTCCACGGACGAGACCAATCAGGCGGCAACCGATGGCTCACCCGCAACTCCCGAGCCACCGACCGTCTCCGACATCGCAGCCAGAATCAAATCCCTCAAAGCCAGTCACGCCTTCGAATCCACTCCGCACCGCTCCGTCTCGCAACCCTCCACCGCCGAAGAACCCGTCACCACTCGCATCCGCCGCAAGACATCCATCCAACCGGCGTCCACTGGTCCAGAAACGACGCTCAGCGTTTCCGCCGCCAAAGTACCTCACCAAACTCACGAACCCGATCTTGCCCCCGTTCTCACCAGCTTCCAACAACGCACCCTCCACCAACGCTCCCGCCCCGATCAAGCCCAAACTCCCGCCTGACTCCACCCGGCCCTCGGCCTCCGTGGGTCGGGTCTCCCCTCCGAATCGAACCCTGTTCGTTCGCCCCAAGCCACGCATTTTGGCGGACGGAACAAAACCTTCCCCAAACGGGGAACGGGCGGTCCAGGACTGGCCCGCAGGAGGGCACCGCTCTGCACAAGCGAGTCCCCGAGCGCGGAAGAGTGGGAGGCAGCCCAGCGGCCAGCGCGGCCCCGATCCTAGACCGCCCGTGGGGTGTCCCCCCGCTTCATGCCGTCAGGCGAACAACAGCGCCGCAGGCGACCGAATGTCAGGCCAAAGGCCGCAGCACCAGCGAGCCGCAAGGGGCGTCTCGCCGTTCCTCGCAGAGAACCGATTTTTTCTTGACATCAACACATCACAAATGTACGATGAGAAATGGATGAGAAAGAACCCCCAAAGGGAAAGCCCCCACCACTTGACGAGTCGCCGCTCGCAAGGTTGGCGGATTTGTTCGGATTGATCGGAGGGCTGCATGAGCAAGAAAAGATTTCGCTCGACGAACGCAATGACCTATTGTCCAGAATCTATGACAAGCTCCTTCAAGAGTCGTTTCCAAGAACACAGTTCACTAATCCTGGGCAGTCTCTGTACACAGCAACTGCTATCGTCGATGCGATCACCGCAAGCACGATACGCCAAATAACCCAAATGCATCCTGGAATCATCATTGGCACGCTTCCCCTCCACCGCTGACCTGAAGCAACTAAATCAATGTCTCCAACTGAAGTGGCCATTGGCATCGGAAGCACGCACCTGTCAAGCAGCGCATATGTGCTCAACATTGGGACTGGCGAGCTATACAAAGTAGATGGAAGGTCATTAAACAAGCATGCGATTCAAGAGAATGAATTCACCTCTCGCCTTCTGACGCTATACTCGGACCTAAACCGATTGACCACGTACGCTGGCTTCGACTTGCGGCAATGCACTGGACATGTCACCATAAGCCTCCCGGGTGTTGCGTTGCCAAACCAACAGCGGAGCGCCCTTGTTCATTCTCAGAGTGTCTTTCGAGGCCCTCGGGTCGGCATCTCGATTCTTGACGACACGTGGGCTACCTACTATGCAGAGTCTCTCTCAATGACTGGGATCAGCGCAATCGCTGGAGTTGGAGCATCCGTGTGCATAGCGGATCAGGGTTTTCGTCTACATGAAAACTACAAAATGGATGGCTGGGGTCCAGTGATCGGTGATTTCGGAAGTGCCTTTGATATTTCTGTGAACTACTTCCGAACGTTAAACCGCAAAAAGGACTCAACGCCAGAAGTCAACTGCACCATTTTCCCATTGATCAAAGAGCTATTCTCGAAAACGGATTTTGTTCTCAGTTCGCCATCTCATGTGCAGAATTGGTGTGATGGCGTGGCTGCGAGCGTTGGATCTGAGTGGCGGGCACCATTTTCGCTGACAGCAAAGGCGATATCGTATGCGGCGGATGCACCAATGGGAACAAACAGCGATGCGAGGACTCTCATCATAGATGCGGCAGCACGTTTTTCTGAGACGGTCGTCTTGGCTGTAAAGAGAGCCTTGTCATTCGATGTTGCACCGAAGAGCATCGTAATACACGGTGAAATGATTTCTTGGTCTTGCTTGTACACGGATGTGCTCAAGAGTAGGGTGTATTCACAAGTTGGAGTTCCGCTGGTATACTCCAGATTCGGACCTGCCATTGGCGCTCTCCTTTGGTCTTGCTTTCGCGACAATGTAGAATGCCTTCCCGATCGAATTCACCTCCGGAACCCCGATGCGATTGATCTCGAGTATCTCCAATCGGTCAGGACTAGGGCACTAGAGATGTAGGCATCGCTATCAGCATAGGAGCTACGCATGAATTCTCCAAAATCTTCAGGGAACTCCGAACTTGCTAAGCGAGCGTTTGGAAGCAATGACTTACAGACGCTTACGGCTTCAATGCTGACTGACAAGAAGGTACTTCGTAGGCTCTACGCGAGAGTATCCGACACTGCTTCGAGATACGATATGGCTATTCAGATGTTCTCATTTTTGCCGAGCAACAACTTGTGTGTGCTTCTGGATTTTGATGTCATTCATTCTTACATCACTCCAGAAAAAGACCGTCTGGATGATCGTGAAAGCATGGAACAGGCTGCACATATAGCTCACTTTTTTGAAAGAGCGACGGTTCCCTACCAACTTGCTCATGGAGCCGTTCGTGATCTACGGCGATTCTTGGTTAGATACAGCCCCTTCGTCAACTTGTCAACAGAAGAGGAATGCGACAGTCTGCTGCAACAGATTATGGATATTACCAAGAAGAGCGTTAAGGAAGTCGACGTTGTAAATGAGTATGAAGAGTGGAAGGCCGCTGTGGAAGCGTCGAAGCGAAGTGACTGCGTTGAGGATCGAGTGCTTGTCCGAAGATTACATACCGTGCTGTTTGGCTCGCCAGCCACACTGAGTCGATTCCGTGGAGTGGTAGGGGGCTACAACGATGCGCTTGCGGTGCGTTTTGCTCGTTCGTTGGATGATCTGTTCCAGACAGAGAAGAAGCGCACTCGTCAAAGGCTTGGGCGTTCTTCTGACATCGAATCCCATCGACATAAGTTCCGTGCCGTTGAACGCAACGATGGGATCAATCTTGCCACAGCATGTCGGCTGAACAGTGATGCCAAGTCTTCTAACGATGAGTCAGAGCCACACTATGTGGTTCTCACTAAAAGGGAAGATGTTTACAATATTTCGTGCGATTATATCGACGATCCGCGGAACGATTGTGACTACCGATTTGCAATGCTGCCATCGCAAATGTATTGGCTAGACATCACCGGCTTCGTAAATTGGGGAGATGCTGTATGCGAGTCGGCGGAAGTATGCAAGGAGTCATTGAACGACCTGGCGAAATCATTACGAGTTCAAATGCGGAATGTAAATTACGGCGGAGCAGAATGGCTGCCTGTATCGCTACGCAATGCAATGACACGATGGTCTTCCGAAGTAAATGCGTTTACCCTCCTAGACATTGAGCAGAGCGTTTCGGAGTCCAGATTCATACCATCCGGAGATAAGGATTCACTTGAGTCAGAGAGCTTCTTTAAACTGCTGTTAAACATTCGTTCGATAGCGATCTCCGCGCCGATTCGTGCATTTGTGTCGCGAGCGAGTATGGATAATGGTCGTGCTTCGTACGCGATATGCGATGATTCGCCCGGAAGGACAGGATGGCTATGCGATCTGATTGTAGGCGACAGCGGCAGGTGGACTGTACTTTTTTCAGTGCATGGAAACTTCTTTTCATTTGTCAGAGCCTATGCAATGCTCATGTCGGAGTGCGATTCTCCTGCCGTAGCCGATCCAGTAGATGTGGTGTGTTGCGGCCCAGAGGGTCACTTTGAGGGAAATGGGATTCGTGTCACAACCTCCTATGGAGTACTTTGGTATGTCGTTTCTGGATCAGTGAGCACTATTCCCAGCCGCATAGACTCTTTGTCAAAGCTTGCTGCCGAAGCTACCCAATTGCTGACAAGAGGTAGGGACACAGTGTCTGCCGCAACAGAGGAAAGACGCGAGATCGTACCGCGAGTCCTCTCAATTGCTGTTATTAGTGATCCGTATGAAGTGGAGTTCTCTCTCCAGCCATCCGATGGGGAAAATCGCAAGTTTTGTGTTCTTCGTGGTCGCGGGAAACTGCTGGGTAAGGTCGCGGCATTTGTTCATTTGTTGGGGGCCACATTGCTACCGGAGGAAACCCTTCAGGACATGCTTGCGTGCAGAGTGAATGGGAATCCGAAACCAAGAGGAGATCTCCATGATTGATCGAATCTGCCGAGTGGCGGGTGAAGTTACTCCACAGTCATTCGAGTCACTCATGAGACTGCGTGATTGTGCTCATGCGAAGTCATGGACAATAAGTCATGATGGTGTCCGAGTAGATGTAGCGGTTACTGTTGGATCGTCATGCGACAGTTCTGCCGCTAACCCAAAATGCCCAAACGCGTTCTCTTCGGCTGTTTGCGTTTATGCAGTGAGAAGGCCCGTCAGTAACGCTGAGGGCGAACGCCGTAATGCGATTGTTAGAGTCACACTTGGAGTAAGAGATGATGCCACGGTGGCATTTGTCGATCGCGGTGGTCAAGTGGTCAGGACAATATTGATAGAACTGTGTCCCGAAGGTCCGGTGCGCAATCAGAAGAATCTTAGTGTGTTTTCTCAGGCGTGTCAGATGACACATTGCGGAGACGGCGTGGCACGCGTTTCTGTCGTGGTCGAGGTGCTTGCTGAAGTCACGCTCAGAGAATCAAAGTATGGTAGCGTTACTGCCACGCACTATGTTGTCCACACGGTTGAGGACCGGCTGTTCGTCGAGTCACGGCATATTGGCACTGTGGTTACTCCAGCGAGCGTAATAATAGCGAGTAGAATGGACGAGCTTCAGAATGGAAGCTTGCCACGACACGCGATTGTGGACTTGTCGTGGTTTGAGTGTGTACCAAACTATTTGCGTGTAGAGAGCAAGCAATACATGATGTCAGTAAAAGCGCTGGTTGATGAGTCAATGAATGTTCGAGAAGAAGTTGGGGGATTCTTGGTCTGGGGCAGGTCTGGAGTCGGGAAGACGAGCTTCTTTGTTGGTGCGTCTGAGAGCTTGTCGGGGGCGGAGTTGATTGACGGAAAGATCCAGGGATCTTGGGACGATAAATGGCAGAACCTGCAGAGATGTCTAAATGAAAAGCGACCTGTCATTTTGTTTGTGGACGAGGCGGATTGCGAGCCTGCCGACAAGCGATTCTTTCAGGTCTTGTTGGACAAGATTGACGATCTGGTGAAATCTGGTGTCCCTTCTCTGGTCGTTCTTGCTGGAAGCGCTGTTGGCGGAATGTCACAAATGGTCGCGAAAATCGAGAACTCGGATCGTGGAATCGACGTTCTGACGCGGCTAGCCAAGCGTGTGTCTATTCCTGATTTGAGTTCTACAGAGGTTGTTGTCGCATTCTGTTCCGCATTGTTCAGACATGCGAAGAAGGGTGGTGTGTCTCTATCTCAGTGTTTTGTCGAATGGCGTCTAGCCTTGGCTCTTGCGGGGCAAGGTTTTGAGAATCTCAGAGATGTAGATAGAATGGCTAAGGAGGTCGCTCTGGCGAAGCAAATGAGAGGCATTCCTTGGTCTGTGTCTTTGGCTGACGTTGAATCGCTGGGCGTATTGAAGGCAGATGTACTGGAGATAGCTAAGAGCAGAATAATCGTGGCCGAGTGGTGTGAACTTGTGTGGCATCGGACGAAGTCATAGATGGGCGTGGTGAATAATGCCCAAACAAAAGGGGTTGTTTGCACTGCTCCTGCCTCCCTGCCACTTCCGAATCCTGTTGACACGTCCCTCCCGTTGTGGCACTCCTGACTCGAAACGGGTGGTCACAGCAAACAGGGAGGTTGTATGGAAAATGGTCGAGGGGTTCAGACATGGCGGGGGCAGATTGATTCGTCGGGGCGGTTGTTGATTCCGGCGGAGTCGCGGGCGGCGATGGGGTGGGAACGGGGGACCGATGTCGTGCTGGAGTCGGATGGCGACAGCTTGCGGGTGCTGACGCTGGACCAGTTCACGCGCGAGGTACAGTCGATGTTTGGGCGGGTCGTGCCGGGTGAGCCGCTGTGGTCGGACGGTCTGGTAGAGGCTCGGAAACGCGAGGGCGAACAGTGAAGCGGGTGGTGGTGGATGCCTCGGCATGGCTGGCGTTTTTGCGGGTGGAGCCGGGGGCTGAGGTGGCGGTGAAGTACATGTTGTTTGCCGCGATGTCGGCGGTGAATTTGTCGGAAGTGCTGGAAACGTGCGTTCACAATGAGCTGGCGGTGAACAAGGTTTTGGCACTCCTCAAGAACTGGGGGATCGAGATTGTGCCGTTCGATATCAAGCAAGCGACCATCGCAGCTGAGATCAAATGGCAGACGGGGGAAGCGACGTTGACGATCTCCGAGCGGGCGTGTCTGGCCTTGGCTCGGTCGCGAGGAATTCCGGTGCTGACCTCGAATCGTGAGTGGTCGAAGCTCGACCTGGGAATTGAAGTGATTCAGATTCGTGAGGGGACATGAGCGAAGGACTCACCCCTGGTTCGTCTCCCGATCAAGAGGCAGAGCAAGCACGAAAAGTTCCCGAACAGGCACGGGGCAACATAATTGCCGCGACCGAGCTGGTCGCCTATGCAGGAACTTCCTCCTTGCAGAAAACAGAGGGGACAAAAGGCGAAGCATTGCCCGCGCTGCTGGCCCGAACGGGAACGGCGGGGCAGTTCGCCTGGGACGAATTCTTCAGCGGGCAGCTGCGAAACAAGCACACGCGAGCGGCGTATTTGCACGCGGTGCGGCGGTTTCTGGAGTGGCTCGAAGGGCGGGAGCCAGACCTGGCTCGCGTGACTCCCGGTCTGGTCGGTCGGTACTTCGACGATCTGCCCGTTGCGATCCCGACGAAGAAGCTGCATTTAGCCGCGATCCGAAGGTTCTTTGATCTGCTGGTACAGAGGCATGTCGTGGTTCTCAACGCGGCGCATTCGGTACGGATGGAACGGTTCTCCGTGACTGAAGGGAAAACGCCAGCGATCACCACAGACCAAGCTCGCCAACTCCTGAAATCGATCGACTGCTGCACCCCCGCCGACTTCCGCGACAAGGCCGTCATCGCCACGCTGATCTTCACCGCCGCACGGGCCGGAGCCGTCGCCAAGCTGCGAGTGCGTGATCTAATCGACGAAGGCGGGCAGTACGTCCTCAATTTCCACGAAAAGGGTGGCAAGCAGCGGAGCATCCCCGTGCGATTCGATTTGCAGCAACTGCTGCTCGACTACCTCAACATCGCCGACCCGCTACGAACCCAAAAAGACGCTCCACTGTTTCGGTCATTGGAGACGAGCGGCACGCTGTCGTCTCGCCCGCTCAACGGCGTGAACATCTGCCGCATGATGAAACGGCGACTGGCCGCTGCGAAGTTGCCGACGCACATCTCCCCGCACTCGTTCCGGTCCTGCACCGCGACGGATCTCCTTTTGCAGGGCGTTTCCCTGGAAGATGTCCAATACCTTCTCGGCCACAGCGACAGCCGAATCACCAAGCTCTACGACCGCCGCCAGCATCAGGTGACGCGGAACATCGTCGAGCGGATTTCGGTCTGACGTTTCAATTGTTGCGACCCGTTAACGAAATCGTTACCAAGCTGGTGTATGCTCAAAGAACGGTCACTCGTGACCGATTTGCAATGCCTAACATAGAGAGGTTGATATGGCCAGAAAGAAGAAAGTCACAGCACCAGTTGAAACCGAAACGGGCACAGCCACGGCGGTCGCTGAGTTACCCATCCTTCCGGTGAAAGCTCCGAGGAAAAAGAGATCTGTTTCGGTCGAAGCCAACGCTGCTCCCGTGGAATCGATCGCCGCTCCTGTGTCCAGCTCGGTCAATAACGTGGAAGCCGCTCCATTCGATACGGTCGACACCCCGCCTGCTCCCTCTCTCGCCGAAGCTGGGTCAACGCCCGCTGCAACCACTGCTGCCGCCGTCGCACCGTCAGTGCCCGAAGAGCAACCCGACCGCCCCCGCTTCCGCAGCTGGACCGTTCGCACCACTTCGGGATACGAAAAACTCACCGATGCCAAACGCGGTCTGCTCGTCCTGAAGTTCCACGATCGGCCCAGCCAAGAGATTCTCAATGCAGTGAAGGACGGCGGATTCCAGTACCACCCAGACTACGAAAGCCAAGGCAAAGTCTGGCTTCGCAAGAATGACTTCGAAGGCCGAGTCCAGGTCGACAAGATCGAAGCAGCGTTGAGGCAACTCGAACAAGCCCAAGTGCCTGGGCGGTAGCCTGTAGGGTTTGAGCTTTTTCGGTGTTGCGTACTTTTGATGTCGGACCACGAACGTGAAGTCTGCGGTGATGCGGTCGGGCATTGGGAATGAATGGTGCAATGGTTATACTCCTGTCGTGAATGATTTCCCCTCTGAGGTCGTCAGGTGATGGACAGACACGTCCCTCGTTGGATCTGGGAAGAACCGCATCGTCTGGAGTGCGGTGATGATTGGCGAGTAACGACTCGCGGAGCTGATGGTGTAGAATACCATGCCGACGGTCGTCATCTCCAGACTTTGATCTTCGGTTGCGGAGAACAATTTCAGACACCCGAGCATGTGGTCGAAATCCTTCGAACTTTGGAAGAGCGGCTTGGGCTGGACCCAGGAGAATGGCGCTGGCAAGCCCCGTTCTACGATCAATTCATCCGTAGCTTTTTTCGGGACCACTCGACGCCTTCTTGGATTAAGATCGCCAATTCGCGGCTCAGTTTTCGGCAACGTGTGGGAGTCGATCGTGGCGTGGCCAGGCATTTTGGACAGAGTACGCGGCGGTTGTTTCGCTCGAAGTACCTAGGAAGTGAAACGCTTCCGTTTCACGACACGGTTTTGCCAACTCGGTTCTTGCGGATGAAATACCGATCAGGGCTGCCGCTGTCGGATTTGAATCTATATGAAGTGAAGATCTATCGAACTTTGGCCGACGACGGACTCGGTGGACCGGTGGCCTGTCAGGAGAACTGGTTACAACTCGGCAGTCGCGACCGAGAGGACCGCTTGGCGAGAAAAAATGGGGTGAATCTGGCGATCAAAGAGTATCCTGCCGCTGACCCGTGGGGGCGAATGTCGCCGCTGGTCTCCTTTTGCCGGATGTCTCAGGACCGCAAATGGGTCCACAGCCGCTGTGTCAGTCTCTGCCCTGGAAGTGGTGAAGCGATCGATTTCCGGTCCGTGATCCACCGTGCCGACTTCTATTGTCGTTCGGACCTGTCCAACGCATCACTGCTGTCTCAAGTCGTGACACCGGGACAGTACGAGAGGTTTGCGAATGGCTGAAACTGCCACGAAGGCTCATCAGCGAGTTCAGTTGCTGGGTAATCTCCTGTGGGGGCTCGTCGACTTGTCGACGTTGAAGCCCTGTCGTGAACCGGTCGAAACGAATCCTGGATCAGGCTTCGTTCTGGAGTGTGCCTTGCAGGCACTCTTACCGATTTCGCGGAAGGAGCTTCCGAGAGGATTTCTGGCCGTCGCGGGTGAGAGCCGATTTCTGCGGACACAGTTCCCCGACAATTTGCTGACGATTGTTTCCGAACAGGTCGGTCTCTTAATCCAGACGCTGAGAATGAGTCCCGTGGGCTCGCTCGCGAGCAATACGGGAGATCAATATCGAATTGTGTTGGCGATTCACCCGAGTCGTGATATGGCTCGGACATGGATTGAGGCTCAGAATCATGTGACACAGAAAGATCCCCCGACACCACCCGCAAGTCAGATGTCACCCGCGAAGTGGGTGGCTCTCGCACTGCGAGTTCTTCCGGCAGACTATGAGGGCCGTTATCAAGCACTCAAGACTTTCCAGAACGAGATTCGCACGGAAGTCGCAGTTCTGCTCCAGCCCGTATTGCAAGAGCAAGCTGCCGCGATGCCGATGGACACCTATGCCGAGAAGCAGCATGTCTCCATGTGGGTCAATTCGCAGCTGCGAGAGTTGGGACTGTCTATTCGCTGCCCGCATACTGGTCGCCCGGCGATTCTGGTGGCTGACCTGCGAGATGCGGAGACGCAATCGAGCCGCTTCCGGTATGCGATCCGCGATGAGCGAGGCCGACAGACGAAGACGGTCTCGTCCAAGCAGTTCCCCGATTTGGAATTGATGGCGGATGAACCTCGCCAGGAATCGCGGGCCAAAGGCCCTGCGGCAGGACGAGTTCCACGGGATGAATAATTTTTGAAAATGACCACTTGCCTGACACGGCGGGGTGCTTGTACAATACCCCAGTCGAGAACGAAGGCTGTTCGGCCTTGCTCTTGCCTCTGTTTCTGTCTTGCGGGGTGCATATACATGAACCCTTTGAGGCGGGAACGTCCGTTTCCTGTCAGACCAGAACGGTCGTGAGTCGCGGCCTGCGTGGTCGGCAAGTCCCAGAAAGGACGAGTTCGATGCTTCCTTTGATTCCGATTCTGTGTATTGCCGCGCTCATTGGGGGTGCGGGTGGGCTGGCTTGGTACGAGTCTCTCTCGAAGGACGAGCAGGAGAAGGCGGACAAGCTGGCCGGTGAGTTGGCCTGGAGTCTGTACCAGAAGTCGCTGAAGAATCTGACCCGCGATCAGGCGGAGAACGTGGCGGCGATGGTGCAGCGGAAGATGGGGGCCTAGGCCCTCGTCGCGGTGTTCCGGGGGTGGGGGCCGCTGGGTCGCCCCCGCTCTCTTCTATGCAGCGTGTGATGTGGAATCGCAGCTGCCAGTCTTCAAACTAGGAGTCTTTGTCATGCTGGAAACAATCAAGTTGTTGATGATGTGCGGCACGCTCATTGTGATCGCGTTTGGCGTATTGCTCGCGATGCCGAAGAGTGAGTTGCGAACGTTTCTGATGCCGATTGTGGGGTGGACGTTCGCCATCTTCGCCGGTGCGTATTGCCTGTCTCCTATCGACGTTGTCCCGGAGATTGTCGCTGGTCCCATTGGTCTTATCGATGACGTAGCCGTTGCTATCGCGGGTTACGCTGCGGCAAAGGCCGCGATGAAGGCGAAACAAGAGGCATGACCTCATCCGCTGTCCGTGTTCGGACCTCACCTGTCTGCTCTGATCGGAGTCCGCCATGAGCTTCCTGTCTTTCCTCTTTCGTGGTGCGTCCGACCGCCAGAAGGTCAATCGACGAACGAACAAGGCCATGCGGCGCTTGGGTCGTCCAGTGCGGGAGGTGAGTGAAGGGCGTTGGGAAGTGGTGCAGGAGCCGCCTCTTCAAGGCTATCTCATCTCGCTTCAGGCTTGGGAGTTCCCGGATCGGGCGGAGTTCATGGCCTTCGCGGATGTCGTGATTGATCGCGACTGGTATCAGCGGGGCATGGCCCTCTGGTTGCTCGAAGAGAACGACAAGCTGCGTTGCGGGTCGTTGCGGCTGATCGAGACGCGCGAGGGGCTGACGCTGGCCGTCGGGCGGGTATGTGAGTTCCCGCTCTATACGGAAGCGGCGCTCAGCCGGGTGGCAGCTGAGCTGCTGAGTGAAACGTCACGGGTCATTCAGAAGTTGCTGGCGATGGAGTTCATCAGTCGTCGGACGGGCGGCGAACAGTCGCCAGCGAAGTAACGTCGGTCCGACTTTCCCCGCGAAATCCTTTCTTCCACAAGAGGTGTCCTCATGGTTCTTCCCAGTACCAACTCGGACGATGAGATCCGAGAGATTCTGATTGCTGATGTTATTGTCGATCCGCAGGTGCGGAAGGAGTTTGCGTCGTCGTCGCTGGAAGAACTGGCGGCGTCTTTGAAGGAAGCAGGGCAGCTGCAACCGATTCTGGTGCGGCAGCGTGGAGACAAGTTCCCACTGGTCTGTGGCGAGCGGCGGGTGCGGGCGGCAGAGCTGGCAGGTTGGAAGAAAATTCGGGCGATTGTCACGCACGTCGATTTGACCGAGAGCGAAATCCTCCAGCGTCAGTTGATCGAGAACATGCAGCGGGTCGACCTTTGCCCCATCGAAAAGGCCAAGGGGACGCAGCAGTTGATGGAGCTGAACGGGTTGAAGGCGGGAGTGGTCGCCACTCGATTGGGGGTGAGTGCCACCAAGGTGACAAAGCAACTGAGTCTGCTGACACTCTCGAAGGCGATTCAGGAGAAGGTGGCTAGCGGAGAGATTTCCGCCAGTGCGGCTTATGAACTCTCGCGGGTGACCAGCGATGCGGAGCGCGATCAGCTGGCTGACGATCTGGTGGCCGGGCGGCTGACTCGGGACGGTCTTGTCGGAGCGATCAAGTCTCGGTCGAAGCCGGACAAGCCGAAGCAGAGCGAAGTGACGACTCGCGTGACCGCTCTGCTGGGCGGTGGACGAACGGTCACGGTGTTGGGACCGTCGCTCAACCTCGAAGGGTTCATTGAACTGCTGGAGGAGTTGTTGGCGAAGGCCCGCAAGGTGCGACCGCAGGGCGTGGAACTGGGAACGTTCTCCAAGATGCTCCGCGATCAGGCGATGCAACAGTTGTAGCAGACATCGCAGCTGGAGAGGAGTCTTCTCATGTGGCCGTTTCGTAAACGAAACCAACCGCCGCCCGCGACTCTGAAGTGGTTGTTGACTGATCCCGTGTTGTGGTTCTCGGGTCGTGATCCCTGGACCATCGGGGATGCCTGTCAAGGGTGCCAGATCTGGGGGGCCACAGGTTCTGGGAAGACCAGCGGAAGCCTCTCCTGGACCACGAGGTCGTATCTCTCGATGGGATTCGGAGGGATCTTTCTCACGGTCAAGCCGGGGGACCGTGAGGTCTACGAGGGGTACTGTCGTGCGACGGGACGGCTCAATGATCTGGTGTTGTTCGGTCCGGGGCATCCGGCTCGATTCAACTTCATCGACAGTGAGTTGCAGCGGACCGATCGCGGCGCGGGTCACGTCGAGAATCTGGTCAGCCTGTTCTCAACCATACTGGAGATCAGCGACCGCAATCGCAGTCGCGGCGGTGGGGAGGGCGACCAGTATTGGAAGCTCACGAACCGCCAGCTCACTCGCAACGCGATGGAGTTGCTGATTCAGGCCAAGGGGACGATTACGATTCCCGATTTGTATCGGCTCGTGGTGAGCGCTCCGACCTCGTTCGAGCAGCTGCAATCGGAAGCGTGGCGGGCGAGCTCGTTTTGCTTTCATTGCCTGACCGAAGCGGATGCGAAGGTCTCGCCCGAGAAGCGAGCCGACCTCCAACTGGCGACGGATTTCTTCTGCGTCGAGTGGCCCCAGCTTAGCGAAAAAACGCGGTCGATTGTTCAAAGTACATTGACTTCGATGCTCGATGTCTTGAATCGCGGCGTGGTCAGAGAGTTACTCTCGCCTGCCGAGACAACCGTGCGGCCCGAGATGGCGTGCGACGGGAAGATCATCCTCGTCGACATGCCACTGAAGCTGTTCGGAGAGGTCGGACAGTTCGTGCAGACCGTATGGAAATATTGCTTTCAGCAGGCGATGGAACGTCGCGACGTGGCGACGAATCCACGGCCTGTGTTCATCGTCGTCGACGAGAGTCATCTGCTCGCGACATCGAGTGATCAAGTGTTCCAGACCACGGCGAGAAGCTCGCGCACAGCTGTGGTGTATGCCACGCAATCGATCTCGAACTATCTGGCGGCGTTTGGCGGTGAGCAGTCGGAAGCGGAAGTTCACAGCTTGCTCGGCAACTTGCAAACCCAATTCTTTCACCAACAGGCTGACACCCGAACGAACACCTACGCCGCTGAGTTGATCGGTCGCACGAAGCAATACTTCATGAACTCGAACACGAACTGGGGACCGACCGACTGGAGCAGCGTGCTGCTCGGCGGTCGGACGGATACCGGCAGTTCAGCGGGTATGTCGGAGCAGTTTGAGTTCGAGGTGCAACCGAGTGAGTTCACCACGCTGCGGCAGGGCGGACCGCCTGACTGGCTGGTCGATGCCATTGTCGTCCGTGGCGGAAAGCGGTTCGCTCAGACGGGCCGACCGTGGCTGCCGGTGACGATTCGTCAGCATTTCTAACAGCAGCGAGCGGGTGGGCGTCAGCCCCCCGTGCAGCCCGGCACGTTTCGCTCAGGCCGGTTGTGTCTCGCTCCCAGTTGTCATCACTGAACTCCACCTGGGGGAACAGGACACGACCCACGTGGCACGGCGGACTCACGTCCGCCGCTTGCTGTCGACTACGGACGGGCAAATGTGCCCGTCCCACGATCCGCTCGTCTCTCTTCATACCTTGGAATCGCGACCCATGTCTCAACCACAATCACAGCCGGAACCCTCCGATATCCAGAGCAGCATGAACCTGCTGATGGTGGTGCTTCATATCTATTCGACCTCGATCGAAGTCTTCCTGCATCGCGGGATGGGGGCACGGTATCTCGGCCTGCAAGCAGTCTTCGTGCTGTTCCTGGTGCCGCTGCACACGGGCTTCATGCGAACGAAAGATCCGTCGTTGACTGGTCTCTTTCTGCTAGCCTACCTCGGAGCTTGTCTCGGACAACGCGCATTCATCCTCGCCCGAAACAGGACAGGACAGGTCGTGCATTCCCGCTACAACGGCTACCCGTGGTTGCTCGGGGCCAAGTCGCGGTTCGATGAACTGAACTGGAAGGGACGGGCTGAACCGCTCCTCATCCTCGCAGGCGGACTGCTGTTCGCAGTCATCGACGAAGGCTTTGGTTCGTACATCATGACAGCTGGTGGAGCGATGTTCTTCAAGAACCTCCTGCACCAGCAACTCCGCAGTCAGGAACTCATGGACATGCAAGACAGCCTCGTCGAGCAACAACATCGGGCCGCAGAGTTCCGCCAAATGAACGACGGCTACGATCGCTCGCCAAGGCGGTAGTGTCGTTCGTCGTGTCCACGCTGCACTCCACTTCAATCGGGCACGTCGAGCCAGGGCGACGGCTCACGCTTCTCACTTCCAACGATCAGGATCTCCCGCATGTCCACTCCCAAACCCAGCGACGACAAACCCCAAGCCAAGATCGGCACTGGCCACGCCAACGCCATGTTCCGGCAAGGTCTCAGCGAACTGCGAGCCAGTCTCTATACCGGCTCCAACATTGCCCAATCCGCTGAATACGGCCTCTATGGACATCAGACACCTGGTGAGATCGCCGCCGACCGCAAGCCCGATCCGACGCCGACACTCGAAGAAGAACCCGTCCAGTCACCGCTCCAGCAATCGATGAAAGAGGCCGAGTCTCGCTCTCAAGATAGGTCTCCCGCTCGCGAACGAGATCAGAACAAGGATCGTGATCGGTGATGAGAGTCGCCTTCTCCCTCCCTAAAGAGCGTTCTTTCGCGGAACGAAAGACGACGAAGAGCAAAACGCTCCCCATTGATTCATATCACGTCACTCGTTCCCCTCCTCCTAACATAAACTACCTCGCTCATGGACCAAGCCCCCTCTCCCCGTCTGCTCACCATCAGTGAGACTGCGACGTGCCTTGGCTGTTCTGAGGCCAACGTGTACGCACTGATCGACTCGGGCAAGCTGCCGTATGTCCCGGTCGGTAAACGGAAGGGCTACCGCGTGTCGCTCGAAGATGTGCGGACCTTTATCGACGCCCGCAAGGTCCAGAAACAACCGACGGAGACGAAGCCGAACTATCGACCTCGCCTCCGTCATATTCGCCTGTGAGACGATCGACGATCGCGTTCACCGTTGCTGTATCCGACTTACCCCACGGGCGTGGCCCGCTTTGCCTGTGCCAGCATGTGTTCGGGGTTATGGCTCAGATGCTGATACACCCTCGCGAGCGTACTGGGGTCGGAATGTCCCATCAGGATCGCCACCGTCAGCCCGTCCAACCCCGACTCCAACGCCCTGGTCGCCCACGCATGTCGCAAATCATACAGCGAATATCGCAGAGCGAACTTCTTCGCGTGCTGACGACGAGCGATATTTCGCGACTGATCCCGCAGGTACTCGGGAGTCTTGGCCACCAACTGTCCGCCGACCTGACGATGCGTCTTCAGCTTGACTCTGATCTGGTCGACCAATTCCTTCGGGACGGGGATTCCCTGGCGTTCGTACTCAGCCTTGCCAATCCGACTTTGCAACTGACCGAACTTCCGGCAGACCTTGTTGGGCTTCCACGGCACACCATTCGTCTGTCGCATGATCGGGCCGATGGGATTTCGTTCACAACAACGCGAGACGATCTCCAACGCCACCTCCGTGAGATAGATGATCCTCGGTTGCCGTTTCCCCTTCGCCTCCGCCTTTGGAAACACGATCCGTTGGCGAGCCACATCGACATGCCGAGCCTCGATCCGCACCGACTCTTGAGGTCGAGATCCCGTCTCCCACGTCAACACGACCAAATCCCGAAATCCCGCATCAGTGATCTCGGCGAGCAACCGCAAATAGTCGGCCACTGGAATCGTGACCTCGCGGTATTCACTCGGGGGAAGTGGCAACATCAGCAGCGGGTTCTTCTCGATGTAGCCTTGATGCAGCGACCACCGCACGCACGCCTTCACCGAGCGAATGCGGTTCCGCCGTGAAGACTTCGACAGATGCGGCGACTCGTCGACCCACTGCTGCACATGAAAGGGCTTCAACTCTGCCACCGTCAGGGTCGGATGCTTCTTGCAAAAGATCTGCAACTGCTGGCGATACCAGACATACGTCCCAGCCGAACGGTTGGCCTTCACCCATTCCAAATACGCATCCGCCAACACCGCCACGAGCGGACTACGCACACCCGCTGCTGCCAACCCCAGCGGAGTCCGATGCTGCACCTGCATCAGTGCGTGGTACTGCTGAAAGGCTGCGTCCTTATCTGGACCCAGACAGTGTTGCTTGCGGTCAATCTCGACATACCACAGCTGCCGAGCCTGCTTGAAAAACGGTTTCGGAAAGTGAGCCATTGCGAACCTCAAGTCCAAGGAATCACCCAGAGGCGACCTTCGGTTCGCTTCGCGACTGAGCGGGGGCGGCAACCCTCGCTCAATCGTCTTTCACCGCACTTCTCGGACAAGTTTTCGGACACCGACGAATTTCGTCAAGCCCCCTCGTCGTAAGTCCTGACCATGATTCCGCATCGGGAACACCCCTCTCTGGGTGCGAAAGGCACAAGAGGTACATAGTGATCAACCTCTCGGCACAAGACCCTCTTTCGGCTGCGCCACCCCGGTCGCCCAAAGCGGCAACCGGGCCACCCAGCAGCATGGTGTGTATGTCATCCGCAGGCAAACATCGTGCGGTCGGGATATTCGCGTGCCTTCCAATGCTTCTTGATGCGTGCTGCTGCACTCTGAAATCTCTTGCCGTCGTCATCTTCCGGCATCGCCTCAATAAGTGAAACCTCTCCAGTCGCCTTCAAGACTCGCAAGACGCCCCTGTTCTGCCCGACAAGCATTGACCGGCTGCTGTATCTCGGATCAGGCTCATACACGTCTGAAACAAACGCATACAACGCATCTTCATCCGTCTCGGCAATTTTCTCGATGCCGATGCACATCCAATCAACTGTACGATTGTTTCCCATGCCAGTTTGATCTGCCCTAGGCGTCCTCCGCACCCTCATCTTCTTCGACTCCGTCCGGCCTGGCGAACCCGTACTTCTTTAGCCGTCGATCCAAGGTCGTGCGTTCAATCCCCAGCATCCGGGCCGCTTGCGACTTGTTCCACCCGCACGACCGCAGGACGGCCTCGATGTAGAGCCGTTCGACATCGTCGAGGGTGCGGTTGGCTTGGATCAGGCTGTCCCACAGGCGGTAGCGGGGGTCGAAGGCGGTCTCGCCGCTGGGGACATCCGGTTCGGATTCCGGTTCGGGGGGGGGAGTGGGCACTGTCGCGGGAGCCACGACCGCGACCGGCGTGACGTGCGGGTGCAGCTCCAGCTTCGAGAGGACGATGTCCTCCTCGTTGATGAACTCCCGCTCGCACAGGATCACGGCCCGCTCGATCACGTTTCGCAGCTCGCGGACGTTCCCGGGCCAGGTGTGCTTGCTGAGCTTGTCAATCGCCGACCGGTCGAACCCCCGCACCTTCGAACGCTGGCTGCGGACGAAGCGCTCGACGAAGTGCCGGGCGAGGTCGGGGATGTCCTCGGGATGTTCGCGCAGCGGAGGGGCGAACAGTTCGATCACCTGCAGCCGGTAGAAGAGGTCGCTGCGATAGAGTTTGTCGCGAACGGCTTGCTCCAGGTCGCGATTCGTCGCGCACACGACGCGGACATCGACGCGGATCGTCTTGCCGCCGCCGACCCTTTCGAACTCCCTCGTCTCCAACACGCGGAGGAATTTGGTCTGTACTTCGAGGCTCATCTCCCCGACCTCGTCGAGGAATAGCGTGCCGCCGTGGGCTTGCTCGAACTTGCCCGCCTTCATCCCGGTGGCCCCGGTGAACGACCCCTTCTCGTGCCCGAACAGTTCGCTCTCCAGCAGCGACTCGGTCAGCGCGGCACAGTTCACGCAGATGATCGGCCCGTCGCGGCGGGGGCTGTTAAAGTGGACCGCGCGGGCGACCAGTTCCTTGCCGACGCCGCTCTCGCCGCGAATCAACACCGTGGCGTCGGACCGGGCCACGCGACCAATCGCCTGCTTCAGCTTTTGCACGGCCTGGCTGTTGCCGATCAACTCGGACTCCATGCCGAGCTGGGCCTGGTACTCCTTGCTGCGTTGCTCCGAGATGAGGAGGTTCTGGGCCAGCTTCTGGCGGTCGCGGGTCTTGCGGACGAGGCCCGCCATGTGGTCGGCCACGGCCAAGGTGTACTCCAAGTGCCGACCATCCAGCGGGTCGGTGACCGAGGTCGAGTAGAGATGGATCACGCCGATCGGTCGCCCTTCGAGGCGGATCGGCGCACAGACCACGCTCTCTGCCGCCAGGATTTCGAGACTCTTGCTCCGAGCCAGCGAGGTGTTCTGCGACACGTCATGGGCCAAGATCGCCTCCAACGACCGAAATACCTGCTCTGACAAATGGGACGAGAACCGCAGCTCCTTCGGCTGATCCTCGGGGATCCGCATCGCCATCACTTTGAGGAGCTTGGGGTCCGAGACCTCGGCGTCTTCCGGGAGCAGCAAGAGCGCCGCCATCGCCGCTGGGATCACTCTCAGCAGCCCATCGAGGGTGATGTCCGCCAGAGCCTCGATGTCATCGGCCACCTGCATTGCCTGCGACAGCTTGAACAGGTCGGCGGCCCCCAACGGGTTGACTCGTGTGTGCGAGATGCTCTCGGAGTTGTTGTATTGCGTCACCGATTTACGTTCGATGATGGCAAAGCCGTCTTGGTCATCCGTCGAGGTCGCGAGTGAATTCCCCAGCCCGTCGACGGGTGTTTGTTCTGGATGAAAGGCCGTCATCTGGATCGTGAAGTCGCCGACCGAAATCGTCTGCCCGATCTGGACGACGGTATCGCCATCGATCTTCGCGCCTTCGACAAACACTCCATTCCGGCTTTGGTTGTCGCGGACATACCATGTCCCGTTGCCGCAGAAGACCTCGCAATGGACGCGGCTGCATTTGCGATCCGGGACGACGAGAGTGTTGCCGGGGGTGCGTCCAATCGTCACCCGTTGACCAGGCCGGATCTCCACCACCTGGAGCCGGGCCGCGCCGCGCTGGAGGATCAGGTAGCGAGTGTCGGAGGCCATTTGCATGCGTTGCTCGCGGGGGAGGATCGTTAAGGGTTGAGGGTTGAGAAAAGCCCACAGGTTGCAACCGGTGGGCTTGATTGTGGACTAAGCCGGCGGCGTGTGTCCCATGTCGGCCATGAGCACCTTCATGTCTTCCCACACCGGCTTCTTGGCCTCGGGGTTTCGCAACAGATACGACGGGTGATAGGTACACAGCACCTTGGCCCGGCCATGCGTGTAGAACCTCCCGCGCAGCTTGCCGATCGTCTCTTCACTAGCCAGTAGATTCTGAGCGGCGGTCGAACCCCAGCAGACGATGTACTCGGGATCGACAATCGCGATTTGCCCGTTGAGGTACTCGCGGCAATTGTTCGCTTCTTCGGGAGCGGGGGCTCGGTTCCCCGGAGGACGACACCGCAGGATGTTGCAGATGTACAACTCCTCGCGGGTCCAGCCGCACGCGATGATGATCTTCGTGAGCAGTTGCCCCGCACGACCGACGAACGGTTCGCCCTGCTCGTCCTCGTCAGCCCCGGGAGCTTCGCCGATGAACATGACGCGGGCCTTGGGATTGCCGACACCGAAGACCGTCTGCTGACGCGTGGTCGACAATTCCTGGCAGCGCGTGCATTGGGCGACACGCGCGGCCAGAGCGGCCAACCGGGTCTCGCGGCTCCCCTTTTGGGCGATCTCGGGTGCCAAGGCGATGACCGGAAGTTCAGGAAGTGGTGCGGCCTGGGGAGCATTGGACTTGCGAGCCATATCGGTCTGGTCATCCTCATTCGGAGTCGGGGGATTCACGGAGGTGGGAACGGAAGCTGAGTGGGACTCGACGAGAACGGCCGCAGGAATCTGCTGCACCAGCATCGCTTCGACCGCAGCCACCCTCTGCAAATGACTCAACCCCGCTGAGTTCCAGCTGCGAAGAATCTGGTGAAGTACACGCCCCGTCGACATGCGACCCGCCCCGTTGCGATCTGAATGTCCTTCGAGTGGAGGACGCGATTGTTGCATGGTAGCGAGAAACCGCTGGCCGGTCGCTCGTCACGGCGGTGGATGCACACACGACTCCCTGTGTGTGCATCAGGATCGTCGACAGCTCCCCTCTCCCCACCTGCGTCGTAACATTTGGCGAGGACACGACTGTAAGGAGTGTTCACGGAGGTAGGCGATGGCGCGGTATGGATTGTCGGACGAGCCGTGGGCGGTGTGGCCACAGGTGTTGCCGCCGGAGGCCTCGACGGGGCGACCGCCGCATGATCGGCGGCGGATCATCGAGGGCATTTTGTTCGTCCTCAAGACCGGGTGTCCGAGGCGGGATGTGCCCGTCGAGTTCGGCAACTGGTCGACGGTCTACGAGCGGTTTCGGCTCTGGTCACATGCGGGTCTGTGGGAGCAAATTCTGGCGGCGCTACAGGCCCGCCAGCACGCCTCGGGCGAGATTCTACTTCGCGCAGGTCAGATCGAGGCGTACGACGGACGTCCTCGTCTGCCTACTCCCCGAGTTTTTCACACGGACGGACAAGGATGTCCGTCCTACGAAATGCCTCATTTCTCTCCGCGCGAAGTCTGACTGGGATCTGTTTTGCATTGATGGCACCGTGATCGGCGCTCATAAAGCCGCAGCTGGGGCCTCGAAAAAAAGTGACCGATGAGCCCGCTGACCAGGCGTTGGGACGGTCGCCAAGGCGGCTTTGGCACCAAGCTGCAAGTGTTGTGCGACGCGAGCGGCTGGCTGTTGACGGTGGCTCTGACACCGGGTCAAACGCACGAGACGCAAGCCCCGGAATTCACCACGGGGGCACGGGGGCACGGAGAAGACCGGCACCGGACAAGACGCGGTCCCGTTCCGAGGGCCAGGGACACACTTCTGAAGGATCGCGGATCGCTTGCGGTCGCTCAATCGACTGATGTGAATATCGTCTCGGAGCGATTCTGAACACCCCCCGCTCTTCTCCGTGCCTCCCTGGTGAAACTCTGCCGCTGCCGACTTCTCTGATGCACACACGCCGGAACGGGAGACATTCGCCCCTGGGCAGTCCCCCTGCTGTTCTGCGGCACACCCCCCGAGACGCACAACTTCCCGCTACTCTTGCTCCTCGTTTCCGCATCCCTCATGCTGCCTGCAGGAGACACCCCCCATGAACGAGCCACTGTCGCAGATCCCGCCTCTCGGCGGACTCTGTACTTACGAAGAGGCCAGCCGGACCGCATTGTCCGTCGAGGACTGTGTCGAGTGGCTCAAGCGGTTGCATTATGTCTGGAAGCGACTGCACCAGATTTTCACCTCGCACATCACCGCAGAGCCGATCTACGAGTTGAAGACGGCGTTCAGTCTGCATGCTCATCTCTGTGCCGAACATGCGCAAGCGATCCGGACTCGTGTCTCCGAGATGCGCGAACCACCGTTGGGGTTGGAAGTGGTCCCGCACCCCGCACTCGCGCTGGCGTGCGATGAGGTTCTTTGTGCCCCGACGACTCGCCAACGATGTCTGGGACTCTATGGGGTCTTACTACCAGCGCTGAATGAATCGATTCACGGCTATCTGGAGACGACAAACCACTTGGCTGATGCCCCGAGTGTCCGCATACTGCGGTTCGCCCGGTTGGAACTGGGGGACATGCTGGCCTTCGGGGAACAGGCCCTCCAGGCATGGGAAGCGGCCCCGGTTGAAGCGAGCGAATGGCCAGAGAGTACGGCTGTCTATTACCAAGGAATGTGGCAATCGCTCGCCAGTGCCGGCAGCCTGAGCGGTCGCGAGGCGATCACCATATCGCCTCCCGCTCCTGTCTACTCCGCAACGCCGCTCCAGTACGACCGCGTTCCGCGCCGCGACACCCGGTTTCAGGACTCCTTCAACGCCGGAGTGAACCCCGAGGCGTTCCTCTACGACCCCGAGTTCTCCCCGCGCGACAAGACGCTGATGATGTTCTACAAACGCCTCCGCGAGATCGATGTGCCGGAAATGATGGCCAGCATTCTGGTCGAAATGCCTCACAAGCCGTGGGGCTTCCAACGCGATATGACCCGCCAGCTGTGGGACGAGGCCCGGCATGCCATGCTCGGTGAAGTCGGCTTTCGCCAAGCCGGGATCGACTGGACCCGCATCCCGATCAGCTTCCTCTGGTCATACAACCTCAACACCCAGCTGACCGCACAAGAGCGGCACGCGGTGCTGTTTTTCATTGAGCAGGGGCTGATGCCGAAGTCCGGGAAGCGTTACGAGTGGGAGGTCGCCAAAGCCTCGGGGAATCCGCTGGCCGCACTGTTCCAAGACTTCGACTGGGCCGATGAGGTACTGCATGCGCAGATTGGTCGCGAGTGGTACGTGAAGGGTTTCGGCGATCTGCACGGGGCGTTGGCTTATGGCGATCAGTGCTGGTCCAAGGTCATGTCGCACTGGCGGGAGTATCTCGATCAGGGCCTCACAGAACACCACAACTGGTGGCCCGAGATCTATCGACAGGCCTGCCGCAACTGGGGTGTCGAGCCTGACCCGCGGGCACTGTCGTTCCAGGAGACGTATGAGACGATTCGGGCCGATCTGAAAGAGATCACGGGTCCCGCGTGAGGTCCGCGTCTGACCACTGAGGACATGCTCTCGCTGGACAGCGCCCGGTTCTGTGTCTTGTGTTCGCGTAAAACTTAGCCTCTTCAGCAGAATCCGTGGTCGCTCTCCCCACAGGCGGCGCGACTTTCGGGGAGGGCTGGGGTGGACTGATGAAACGTACCGATGTTGGGCAGCCTGGGGCTTCTCGGCGAATGCGGTTTTGTGAGGCAGCGCTGCCCTCTTGCCGCCTCAAATCGGGGCTGGACCGGACATCAAATCTGTGTACAGACACACCGATCCAGAACAGCCTGAGCAGAGGGGATTTGTACACAAAGGGTACAGATTTTCACAGATTTCAGAGCTTTGGCTGTGACGACTCAGGGGGCATGGAATGGGTCGAGAGTGCTGGGTCCGCTTCAAGAAGGGCACGGAGAACGCTCAATATCGTGGCCTGGAATCTCGATCAATTCACGAATCCTTCGGCGGGCACAACTCCGTTTCATCAGTCCAGGGCCGGGCGGTGGGCCGAGGTGAGAAGCGATACTTCACGCGGGACGGATTGAAACGTACGACGGATGTCCTCGTCCGTCGCTCATCGAGGCTTTCCACACGGACGGACGAGGACGTCTGACCTACGAAATGTCTCAGTTCTCACCGCGCCAAGTATCGGCAACAACCCTCACGCCGCCCGCTTCCCCGCTATGACAATGTCGCTGCACTTCTCTCCGCTCAACGGGATGAAAACGCAGAACCTGGTTGCCGCCCGACTTCCCTGAAGATCGTCCGGCTCTCCGGCCCGGCCCGGGAATCCCGTTCGCCCTCCTTGCATCTTGCAGAGGATCGTCTTCCGTGTTCCAATGGAGGGAGCACAAACCCCAGTTGATCGAATCTGGCTCGACCTGCTGTCCCCCTGGTGAGTTGTTTCATGGCCCGTCCTGCCACTCGTCGTGACTTCCTTCGCCGGTTTGGGCTGAGCGCAGCTGCGTTTCCGTTTCTCTGCAACCTCCCGAGTTTGGGTTTTGCGAATTCGGGGGGACGCAAGAAGCGGCTGGTCATTATGTTCAGCCCCAACGGCGTCGTGCCGTCGGCGTTCTGGCCGGAAGTCGACAAAGAAAAGGACATCGTTAAGGAGTTCCTGACCAGTGTGGGGCAACGCATCGCGGGACCGATGGGGTCCGAGATGCCGCTGACCGGATTTAAGGAAATCCTGTCCCCGCTTGAGCCGTATCGCGATCGCACCCTCACGCTGCACGGCGTTTGCGACAAAATCCGCGGCGACGGCGATAACCATATGCGCGGGATTGGCTGCCTGCTGACTGGGATCGAGCTGTTCCCCGGCAATATTCAGGGCGGCTCGGACACTCCGGCGGGCTGGTCGAGCGGGATGTCGATCGACCAGGAGTTGAAGACCTACTTGCAAGCTGAGGCAGAGACCCACACGCGGTTCGGCTCGTTGGAATTCGGAGTCGTGGTCCCCGACCGGGCCGACACCTGGACCCGCATGGTTTATGCCGGACCGAACAAGCCGATCACTCCGGTTGATGACCCGTACCAGATGCTCACCAAGCTGTACGGCAACGTGGCCGACCGCGAAACGCTGAAGAGTGTGCTGGATGATCTGAAGACCGATCTCGACAAGTTGAAGTCCGTGGTCGGCAGCGAGGACCGCCATCTGCTGGAAGAGCAGGCGACCTTCGTCCGCGAGATGGAGAAGGATCTCGCCGCCTCACAAGCGGCCACCCTCGGCCACGCGATCCCCCAACTCGAACCCGGCATTCGCGAGTCAAACGATAACCTGCCCAAGATCAGCCAGATGCAGATCGACCTGCTTGTCCACAGCTTGGCTGCCGACTTCACCCGCGTCGCGACCTTGCAGTTCACGAACTCCGTCGGGCAGGCAAAGATGACTTGGCTGGGCATCGACGAGAACCACCACACCCTCTCGCACGAAGACGACAGCAACGCCGACGCCCAGGCCAAACTCACCAAGATCAACAAGTGGTACTGTGAGCAGCTCGCCTACCTGACGAAGAAGCTGGCGGAGACACCGGAGCCGGGCGGGATGGGGAGCCTGCTCGATAATACGCAGATCGTATGGACGAACGAGCTGGGCAAGGGGAACTCGCACACGCTTGATAACATCCCGTTCGTGCTGGTCGGTGGCGGCTTCGACTACAAGGGCGGCCGCGCACTCGAATTCGGCGGCGTCCCGCACAACCGCCTGCTGCTGTCGTTTGCCCATGGAATGGGCCACATGCTCGACCGCTTCGGCAACCCCGACTACTGCGGAGACGGTCCCCTGAGCGGACTGGTGTAGCTCAGCCAGTGAATCGCCGTGGTTGCCAGGAAGGGTTTCCACGTAGGGTGGGACCAGCCGCTCTGGGCGCAGGCCCACCATTGCCTGCCAATCAACGTCGCACATGGTGTACCAGCGGCACCAGAGGTGTTCAGACGGGCAGTTCTCGCAGCCAGAACCTCCGGTGACCAAGCCACCCGGTAGATTCCTGAGCGAATCAACCGGAGTTACTCCTTTTTTTGATTTCCCACGACCTCAATAATCCCCCAACATCAATGGAAATGTTTCTTTGAATAAGGATGGATCCAATTCGATCAGTAGCCCGTTGGACGGGTGCATTTTGACAATGGAAATGGCATATGAGGTAATTTTGAACAGCGGCCCATCGCTACGCCATTCGGTGACATGGATGTCATGTCCCCAACCATCGTTGAAGCAGGTCAGCGGGTTTTGACCTCGACTAAGTTCTTGAACTGCCGACTTGAGACGGCTGGAGTAGGACGGAAGTGGCTGCATCGGGTGAAGAATGATGTCGTTGCCTCGCACTTCCCATTTTCCGATAACGTCGAAACACATCGGCCCCGATGTACCACCGCCGAAAAGACCGCACCCCTGGAAGTACTCGATCTTTCGGGCATGAAACGTTCGATCGGAATGAAAATGATATTCGAGGCGAGGTACTCCGCAGGGAATCCCGGGTAGTTCTTCGTCCCAGCGATCAATCTCATCAACGCTGCCTACCGCCCATGTCCCGACTAGCAGTTGCTCGTGGGCACTCAGAGGGCGGATTTTGTCCCACAACATCCACGCAAACGGCAACAGTGAGACGGCGAAACAGCCAGTCACTAACCAACCGATCATTCGACCGAATCGTCGCGGCGGTTGGGGTGGAGTCTTTGATGCTTTCGCAGCGAGCAACTCAGCCCCTGCCACGACGGTCCCGGTCCGATCCGCAGTTGATATCAAATCCACAGACATGTCGGCACTTCCTGTGGTTGCTGACGTGGGAGAGATGATGCTACTGGATGATATCAGCGGAGTGAAAGACCACTTGTTATAGTGATCCCCAGGTTCACGCGGGGATCGCGGGCAGCAATCGAGGAAGTGAGTCGGAGTTCGAGCCCCAAGACTACATCACCTCTTCATAGCGTACGTCCACAAGGGTCACGAGTGGAGGTCGCACACTGACAGAATACTCCACCACGACATGTCCCAGGCGTGCCTCGTAAACACCATCGGCACGGCGGAGCCCCAGCCTGCGGGGATCGCGCTGGATCATGGCTTCGAGGTGGTCGACTTCGGGAATGACCGTTCCGCGTGAGACAGAATCGAACACCCGCTGAAGAGCATCCAGGTAAGCTAATGGACGGACGAGAGTGTGCTGGTGCGGGCAGAGCTTCACGGCCAAGACTCGCACCAGCAGGTCGGCATCGGAGATGTCGTAGATGATGGCCAGTCGGCCACGCCGAGCGACCCAGTAGCCATTGTCCATCGTCACGCCAGCGCGGTGCGGGTGGCTGCGGAGGTCTTGTTCGAGTGCGTTGGCATCGCGACCCGTCAGGGGATCTTCCGCATAATATTCCGCGTACAGGGCCTCGATCTCGCGTGCGTACTCAATGCGATGCCGCATGTTCCGGACTCCGTGGGCGAGGCCCAATTCAGCGGATGTCAGACGCCGCAGCTGTTCTCTCAATCAATTCACGAAACTCTCCGCCGCTCTGAAAGTGGGCCGCACGTCGGGTGGCCTCGACGATTTCGACTTCCGTAAATCCATACTCCAATTTCGCAAATACCTGTCCTCGACCATCGACGATCTCAACCGTTTCGGTCGCCTCGTCGATGAGTCGCAGCTGTTCGGGTGTGAGTTTGATCTGAATCATTGTGCATTGGTCCTCATGCCCGCATTGTCTTCCATGCCGAATGACAAATCCAGGCCACTTTGAAATTACGGGGATTCGGTGTGAGCATTTCAATCCAGGCAGAGTCCGGTCGCGTGAAGTGGCTCGACTGCCTACGATACTGGAAGAGTATGGGCCGTGGTCGCTATCAGGCGGCGGGTGGCTCGCTCAACTTCGATCGGGAGCAGATCGGTGACAGAGGGATTGAATCAGTCGTGGGATAGGCTTCCAGCCTGTCAGCTCTTACCTCATGACAGGCTGCATGCCTATCCCATGTGGCTCACCAGGCTGCTGTGTCTGCTCGGCTTGTTCGCCAGCCCGCTCTACGCCGCCGATGTCCCGACTCCCGTGATCGACGCCCAGCAGGCCCGCATCGCCACAATTCAAAAGGCGATGCCCGCCGTCGTGGCCATCTTCGACAACGAAGGTAAGGGGGGCGGGTCCGGTGTCCTGATCACGGCGGACGGTTACACCATCACCAACTTCCATGTGGTCGAGGGCATGGGCGGGGCGTTCATGAAGTGCGGACTGAGTGATGGAAAGCTGTATGAAGCGGTGCTGGTCGGGATCGATCCGACGGGGGATGTAGCGATCATTCAGATGCTGGGCCGGACCGATTTTCCGGTCGCAGAGATCGGAAACAGCGACGAAGTCCAGATGGGCGATTGGTGCTATGCGATGGGGAATCCGTTCCTGCTCGCGACCGATTATCAACCGACCGTGACGTATGGGACGGTGGCCGGGACGCACCGCTATCAGTTCCCGGCGGGGTCATTTCTCGAGTACACCGACTGCCTGCAAGTCGACGCTTCAATTAATCCCGGCAACTCAGGCGGCCCGCTGTTCAACGCCCGTGGTCAGCTGATCGGGATTAACGGACGAATCTCCGTCGAGAAGCGCGGCCGCGTGAACATCGGCGCTGGGTATGCGATCTCCATCAACCAGGTGATGAACTTCCGCGAGCATTTGATGAGCGGGCGTGTGGTGGACCACGCAACGTTAGGGGCCACCGTGACGACAGACTCCGAGGGGCGGGTCGTGATCGGCCAAATCCTCGAACAGTCCGAGGCGTATCGTCGCGGGCTGCGCTCCGGGGACGAACTCGTCGAGTTCGCGGGCCGACCGATTCGCAGCGTCAATCAATTCAAGAACATCCTCGGCATCTACCCGAACGGTTGGAAGCTGCCGCTGACCTACAAGCATGAAGGCGAGCAGAAGTCGGTGATCGTGCGGTTGCGAACGCTGCACCGGGCGTCGGAACTGAACCCCGAGCAGGAGGAGCTACCCGAGCCGCCGAAGCTCCCGAAGCTGCCAATCCCGATCCCTGGCCTCGATCTGCTCACTAAGCCAGACAACCCGCATGCGTACCTCTATGAAGAGAAGTCGGGGTTCGCGAACTTCCACTTCAACAAGGTCGCGGTCGAGCGGGCCGTGGAGTCGATGCTCCCCTGGGGCAGCTTTGCGAAAGCTCAGGGTCCGTGGAGTTTGACACTCCAGGACCACCGCGGGGCGGTGATGCAGGTCAAGCTGACCGATACGACGGTGGCTGTGAAGATTGGCGAGACGCCGTACATCCAGGAGTTGGCCGACCCGCTGCTCGACAAGCCGCCGGGGAGCGGGGGGCTACTGATCGCGTTTGACCATTTGCGACGGATGCTCATCAATCCGCAGTCGAGGTTTTCGGACTTCTACTACGTCGGTGCCGAGCCGCTCGACGGGACCGGGCCGAAAGTCGATGTCCTCGTCGCGCTGCAAGGCACAGCGATCAGTCGCTGGTACTTCCAGCGCGAGCCAGTGGCCCTCGTGGGCTGGGACACCGCCATCGAGGAAGACGCCGACGAGTGCGAGATCCGGTTCACCGAATTGGCCGACTTCGAGGGCCGCAAGCTGCCGAAGAAGCTCACGATCCGCCGGGCCGAGACGTTGATCGGCGAGTACACGCTGGAAACGGCCACACTGCAGGGAGCGAAGCCATGAGGGGGAATTCACCACGGAGACACGGCGGCACAGAGAAGAAACGAGCATCGGTAAAGTGTGAAAAGTGCCTCACGCCGAGGCGCGAAGGCGCGAAGCAGACAGTCTTCCTGTTCCTTCGCGCCTTCGCGCCTTCGCGTGAGGCCCTTCCGACTCAGCGATGCACAATTCAAAAGCCCTCTCCTCTGTGCAGCCTCCCTGTTCACCGCTTCGTGCCTCCGTGCCTCCGTGGTGAAATGATCCGTTGCTTATCGACAATGACGATCATCCTCTGTCTCCTTGCCATAACGCTTCACGCTGCGGATCGAAACGTTGTGGAGGCCGAGGTCCAATCGAAAGTCGTCAAGCTCTTCGGAGCGGGCGGGCTGGCGGGGCTGCAAGGGTACGGCACTGGGTTTGTGATCTCGCCGAATGGGCACATCGCCACGGTGTGGAGCCATTTGCTGGATGGCGACACGGTGTCGGTGGTCCTCTCGAATGGCAAGCGAATCACCGGCAAGGTGCTGGCTGCCGAGCCGAAGCTCGACCTCGCGGTCATCAAGATCGAGGCCGAAGGGCTCGACTACTTTGACCTCTCCACCATTGCCACGGGCGGGCCGGGCACGCGGATCTACGCCTTCAGTAACATGTTCAAGGTGGCTGCGGGGGACGAACCGCTCTCCGTCCAGCACGGCATCATCTCGGCCCGCACTCAACTCAGTGCGCGGCGGGGCCGGTTTGCCTCGAACTACGCTGGGCCGGTGTACGTGGTCGATGCGATCACGAACAACCCTGGAGCCGCTGGGGGCGTGCTGACCAATCGCGACGGAAAGCTGCTCGGGATGCTGGGACGGGAATTAAGGGATTCGCAGTCGCAGGTGTGGGTGAACTATGTCGTGCCGATTGGCGAACTGGCCCCGACGTTGACAGCGATGATGCAGGGGGACTACACCCTCGCCAAAGTCATCGATCCGCTCGCTGTGGCCCGCAACATTCCGCCGCGTACGTTCGGCATGATTTTAGTCCCGGACATTGTCTTTCGTACCCCCGCCTATATCGATGAGGTCCTCCCCGGCACCGATGCGGAGAAGTTCAAGCTCCAGCCGGATGACTTGATCGTGTTCCTGAATGGCAAGGTCGTGAACTCCGTCCGCACCCTGCAAGCCGAACTCAATCTGCTCCAGCCCGGTCAGGACGCCGAGTTCGTGATCCGCCGGGGGAGTGAGTTGATTACCGTGAAGTTCCCGGTGCCGCTCGATTTGGACGAGAAGAAGCCGTGATCGTCAGTTCGAGGTGTTCTGCATGGTCTCATGACAATCCTCGAAATCGGTTCGCGTCTTGTTCAGTCGATGTGATAGGATCTCCTGATGGCCACCACGGTTCTTGACCGGCTAATCGAGCCGATTGCGGAATGCCTGACAATTGAAGCAGCGACAAAGGTTGCTTCACTGAGGGCTGATGTTGTGGACCAGCAGCGGCTCGACGAATTGGCCGAGAAGGCGAATCAAGGGACATTGTCCGCCGAGGAGCGGTCGGACTACGATCGCCTGCTGGCGGCATTTCACTTCATGACGATCATCCAAGCTCGTGCCCGTCGCCTGCTTCAGGCGGGATGAGGAATGGATGCCGACACTCGCCAATTCGTATTTGTCCGCGCTCTCTATCAATGTGAGTATTGTCGACTTCCGCAGTCAGCCGCTCCCTACTTCACGTTTCATGTCGAGCATATCGAGGCACAACAGCACATCACTGACGACTCTTTCGACAACTTGGCGCTGGCCTGTCCTGACTGCAATCGTTACAAAGGGCCAAACCTGGCCACTCTGGATCTGCGGACTCGCGAGATCGTGCGATTGTTTCATCCGCGGCACGATCACTGGACGGATCATTTCGAATTTAGGGGTGCCATCCTCATCGGACGATCCGTTCTCGGCGATGCCACGATTCGGCTTCTGCAAATCAATACGGTTGATCGAGTGGAGATGAGAGCGGAGTTGCAAGCCGCAGGAGAGATGTAGTCTGTGGTGAGTTCCAGACATCGCTATGGATGTCTGGTCACGAAGGAGCAAGAGGGATTGAAAGGTGAGCGTGCCACTGCGACCTCTTGTTGTTGCACAACCCAGACGCTCAAAACCGCGTCTGGGCCAGGACTCCGAGTTCCCGATGCCACTCGATTTGGAAGTGGGGAAGCCGTGACCGCGATGAAGACCAAGCTGGAGGAGACGCCTCTTAAAAACCGGCGGGTGGGTGGGGTGATCGCATTGTTCCTGATTGGCGTCGTGGCCTTGATCGCCTACGGAATTCAAGAATCCCGCCGCAGTTTGATTCTGATGCAGACTCATCAAGACCTGAAATGGATCGGGATGGCACTACATCGATACCACGATCAACACGGTCATTTTCCACTGGTGGTCGAACTGGATAATCGCGGATCACCCACGCACTCTTGGCGGGCCCTCATCCAGCCCCATCTCGCCGCTGAAGTCAAGACTTCAGACAACTTCCAAGCCTATGACTTCAAACAGAGATGGGACAGCCCCGCCAACTCCGCTGCGGTTCACCGACATCGCTTCGGAGATCATCGGTATCAGTTTCTGGCTGTGGTCGGCCCGCATGCGGCATGGAGCCGAGAGGGTTCGCGGAAGTTGTCCGACTTCAAAGACGGAACATCGAATACCATCCTCGTGATCGGAATTCGTGATTCGGGTATCGGCTGGAACGAGCTGCGAGATGCGGAGTTCGATGGTCAAACACTTACAATCGGAGGCCGACCGCTCGACCCATCACAGCCACTCTTTGTGCTCATGGCGGACGGAAGTGTGAGATATGGACTCACCGGGGAGAGCTTGGCGTCGTTGTTATCCATCGATGCGAAAGATGTTGTCTCCGAGTGGTGAATCGAGGGCTCGCGAGCCGTGATCGCGTAGAAGACTTCGCTGGAGGAGTCGCCCCGCCGATTGACGAGGGAACCCAGCTGGGCCTCGTCGAGCGGGTTGTCTTCGTAGATATCGATCCCAAGTTCGTCTGTACTTTTTGGCGTAGCTTCTGACGGGACTTGTCGCAGTGATGTGTCATTGAAGCACGTCACCTTGACGTAGCAGGACAAGACATGAAACGACAGGAACTAGAGCCTCATCCACGCTTATACTTCGGGTTGAGCGTCACCGGCCGGGAGGGCATAGCTCCTGCGGGGCCGCGAGCCACGGGACACGTCGACTGGCACGAGCGGCGCGGCAGGAGCCTGGCCCCAGTGCTGTGAACATGATTGTGGCACAGTCATTCGCTGTGGGACACGTTTTCTGCGGGCTCTTCGCCTCTCCGACCGTCGCTCATGTCGCTCCGCGACTGAGATTCCTCTCCCCAGCCCCCCTTCGATTTCTGGGGAACCTCCGCGTCGAGTCCTTCATCCGGCGGAATGCGAGTCGCGGAACGACATCGCCTACACTCAATCATGTTCACAGCACTGGCCTCGCCCTCCCGACGGGGTGGAACCCCCCAAATCAGCGTGGACAGGGCACTCGCCCTGGCGGGTGGCCGAGACACAAATGAACACGGCGGACTGACGTCCGCCGCTCGCTAGATTTAAGACTCTCAACGTTCTTAACGCTTGGATGAGAATCTGCCAGCGGCCTGGGGCACGCGGTAGCCTTCTGACTGGGGCTCGTCCTGGGTCTGGTACTCGTACTTTTGTTGTTCGATCGTCGCCTGTCGCTGGCGGACTTTCTGCCACTCTTGGATCTGGCTCGTCTTCGGCACTGTGGGAGTCGGCAGAGTGGCGGAGTCGCTGGTCGGTACGGGGACCGGGTTGATCGGAGCCGGGTTGTACTCGGGCAACGGGGAGATGGTGGTCGGTGTCGCGATCGGGTACGGCGAACCGCCAAAGGCATACGACTGAGCACAGGCGGGAGCTGCGACCTGCTGAACGGTCTGCTGCGGCACCCACTGCGTCGTGACCTGGGGGACGCGCTCCATCACCGTTTGTGGAACCTGACGGTACTGGACCTGGGTCTGCATCACCGTCTGGGGGACGTTCTTCGTCACCATGCGGGGCACCCAGACCTGCTGGTAGCCACCTTCGTCCATGGTCACTTGCTTGTAGGTCGTCGTCGGCACCTGGACCTGCACCGCTTCCTGCCGCATGATGGTCTTCGGCACATCGCGATAGGTGATGATCTGCTGCGGCTGAACCACCGCTTGGGGAACCATCATCGGGGCCGACTGCGGCATCATCATGGCTGGCTGACTGCATCCACAGCCACCCATCCCCATCGTGCCATCGCCGAACATCGAGGGACCAGAGATCCGCGTCCGGGTATGCGACCGATAGACCCACGGTCTGTTGTCGCGGGCGCGTGGCCGAGGCATGTAGGACGGGGCTCCATACGATGGCTGGCCCATCATCGGGCCCATCATCGGAGTCTGTGTGCCGCAAGAGTTGCAGCCGCCCACGGGCCACTGGGCATCGACCTGTGCGGGGAGGAGTCCTCCCACCAGAATCAGTCCGGCTCCGACACGATGAATGAGACCGACACGATGAATGAGATTCATAACCGGCTTCCCGCCTTGTGCTTTCACTCGGACTCCATCGGCAACATCTGCCGATCGGTGACACCGAATCACTCCTGACACTGCGGGATATCGTCCTGCCGAATCGCTCAATTCAATCGAAGCGCGGGGCGGAGTGGACCACTCCGGGATTCCCGCCGAAGGTTCGGATTATCCCAAGAAGGACGGGAGACCTCGTCTGGTAACGTCGCTCTACGACTCGAATTCCAAAGACCAAGTCCACGCACCGCCACTCGTTATTTCACTCAGTGTCAGTGATCACTGTCAGTCCGAGAAGGACGACCCCACTCCTCAAAGCCGGGCGACCAGAGTTCGCGTACCAAAAGACTTCGGAAGTCTGGCGGGTCAGTTTTCACCGGACGATCGCCAAAGCGAGTTGCTGTCAATGCCTCATCGATGCGATTGCACTCCCTCTGGGCACAACCGAGAATACGACGCGGAGCGCAATCCGGATCAGTTGAGACTAAAGTCCGGCGGGAATTTCCGCGTCGATTCCCGGTCCGATTGCGAGCGTTTCTGGGCTCGCAGCTGGTCGAGCAGCAGATCGGTTCGCAGGTCGACATGGCTCTGGGCGAGGAGCGAGACGAGCGTCTCGGTCGGGATTTTGAGTGAAGTGGCAATCAAATCGGCCAGCACTCCCAGCGGCAAATCGCGGAGGGCGGCCTCGGTGGTTTCCCGGCTCTTCTCGATGTCTGGCAAGGTGGCGACGAGTGCTTCCAGAAGTTCGGCCCGGCGGTTGGCTCGCTGGATTTCCGGGGAGTCGGAGTACTGGTCAAAACGCAGCTCAAGTTCCACTTGTCGGTACGGAGTCGTAGTCAGCTTCTCGGCCCGGATTCGCGCGCGGCACAGTCCGCGAATGATGATGATGTACTTTCCGTCCTCTAATTCCCGGTCTAGCATGACCCGACCCAGGCAGACATCCGTGAAGACCGGTGCGGTCTTCGTCTCGTAGAGCTGGTCCCACTGGGGCTTCAATGTTCCCAGCGCGAGCAGTCGGTCGCCTGCGAGAACGTCGGAGATCATCTGGCGATAGCGCGGCTCGAAGATGTGCAACGGCTGAGTGACCTGCGGAAACAGGACAAAGTCCGGCAGCGGAAACAGCGGAGCCACTCCCCGAAATCCCGACAGGTCTTCCACCAATCCGCTGGGCTCATTCATCATCGGAATTCCAACTGAGAAGCGGAAACGTCTCGGCTCTGGGAGTCGTCACCCCCGCCGGAATTCCCGTCAGAAGTGGCTCGAAACAGACTCGCAACTCCGTCCGAAGTCGATCAAGATCGACACCTCGAAAGCAGCTGCCAGAATTCGCGAGGTAAAGCAACGAGGAAGCGTGCATCTTGCGAGCCCCGGTGGGATTGCCTTCCGAGAGATGGTGCAAGCTGACCGCGACATGCAAGAGGCCCTGGAAAAAGTCGCGGTCCTCGCCCAGCGACTCGCCCCACAGTTCCTCCAGTACATCATGGCAGGAAAAATACTCCCGCACATTGAACAATCGCACGGCCTCGCCGAAGGTGGCCGTGTGGAGCGGTTCAGAGTTGGGAGCTTCGTGCATGAAAGTGCAATACGACCTGTCTGCGAAATGTTCTCGTTCGTCGACTCTGGTCACGCCACCCAGCGGCGACAGACTTGAATGTCTGACGCGGAGGCTTTTCGCCGAGTCCCTTGGAAGAACTTGACTGAGTCGCGATTCTACGGAGCAGGAAATTCAATTGTCCAGAATCGTTCTCAATTGAGGGACCGAAATTCAGGAGCTGTGTGTGTCCTCCCGAAATGATGTCCGAAAGCAACAGGCACGACAAGTCGCCCGGCTGTTGGAAAACACGTACGGCAACGCCGAGTGTGCGCTGCTGCACACGTCTCCCTTCCAGCTACTGGTCGCTACGATTTTGTCCGCGCAGTGTACGGACGAGCGGGTCAATTCCGTGACCCCCGAGTTGTTTCGCCAGTACCCCACTCCCGCCACACTGGCCGATGCCACGCAGGCAGACGTGGAGGAGATCATTCAGTCACTCGGATTTTTCCGAGCGAAGTCCAACAACATTCGGTGTATGGCTAGGATATTGGTGGATGACCATGACGGTGAGATTCCCCGCACTCTCGATGAATTGGTGAAGTTGCCAGGCGTGGGCCGGAAGACCGCTAATGTCGTCCTGGGCACCGCGTTTGGGATCTCCAGTGGAGTCGTCGTTGACACCCACGTCCGGAGGATCACGGGGTTGCTGGGGCTGACAAAGCATGTCGACCCCGTGAAGATCGAGGTCGATCTTCAGAAGTTACTCCCCCCTTCCGAGTGGATTCAGTTCTCGCATCGTCTCATCCATCACGGGAGGAGAATCTGCATCGCTCGCCGACCGCGTTGTCCGGAGTGCCCGTTACTTTCGCACTGCCAGCGCGTCGGATTGCCCCCGGCAGTTACCACCCGATAAGGCAAGCGGTCCGATTTGTCTGACCCGTGGGATAGGCTTCCAGCCTGTCATCTTCAGCCAATGGACAGGCGGGAAGCCTATCCCACGGTCATCTATCTCTGGCGGCTGGCCTCAAACGAAAACAGCCCGCCCCTTCGTGCCGAAGGGACAGGCTGTTTTACGTCACACAAAGACCAGTCCCGCCATCGGGAC
>JANPCU010000177.1:0-17082 GCA_031431195.1 Planctomycetota bacterium
ATCCCCGCAAAACTCGGTACAAGTTCCATCGTGAGCCTCCTTGCTCAATGCCTGAGAGTCGTATCCCAAGCACTGTCGCGGAGGCTCACACTTTTTCCCAAGACCAAATTTCCAAGTCAGGAAAAGTGCAAAAGTCGAGGCAACATCCGGCGCTCAATCCACGTACAGGAACTCATTCGAGTTCAACAGCACATGACAGAAGTCGACCAGCACCGGGTTGGCGGACGCCTTGCCGCTGGTAAATTCCAAGGTCAACTGGCCCGTGGCCGAGACGAGTGGAGTCGGACCGGCAAATGTCCATCGAGCCAGATCGGTCGCGGTCGACCAGTCTTCAGCTGTGAGAGCTTCCTTCGTCATGCCTGTTCGGGAGACTCGCAGGTCACCGAGTAAGCCATCCCAGGCATGGGCCTCGGTGCCAGAGCGACCGCCGATCACCATGGGAAGTTCGGTCTTCACACCCGCGACGACCTCGTGAGCCACCTCCGTGACTTGGACCGGCTGGTCGGGTTTCGACAGATCGCGAACCGCGAAGCGTACTCCCGAGGTCGAACTGTCGGCCAGATGCACGCTCACCGCGACGGAGTGGGGGCGGTCGAACTCCAGATGAATCCCGGACGGGATGGCTTCTGACTTCGCTTTCCCATCCGCTCCCTGCCCCACCAGTTGCAGGATCAAATGTCGGGGCTGAAAGCGGGACTTCGTACTCGTCACACCGAGTGACCAGCCGGGTGTCTGGTCGTTGGCATTCCAGCGACTGGCAATCGTGCGCACGCTCGCATCGGGGAAGACCGAATGCAAGAGGACCGTGGCCCCAACGGAGAAGTCCCCGTCACTCCAAGCTGCCGCATTGAATGTCGGTCGCAGACTAGGCGAGGAACCCAACAGCTCGATGGCTTCACTCTTCGTGACTGGCATCTCTTTGAACGTCGGCGCGACCGAGCCCGTTCGCGTTCGGGCTTGCTGGAGAAACTCCTGCCCACGCTCGATTTCGCCCTCTTGCGGATCGCGGGCATAGGCGATGCGGTACGCCTGCCGCACCAGACTATCGTCACCCCCAGCGATCTCCTTCTCCAGCCGATTCGCCAAGCGGGTCGCTCGCCCCAGCGTCCAGTCCCCGTTGATCATCAGCAGTGACTGCGTCGGGCTGGTGGTCACGTTGCGAGTGCCGGTGCCGGTGATGCGGTCGGGCTGATCGAACGCTTCCAGCAACGGCTCGCGAGTGTTACGCATCGACTTCAGGTAGACCGACCGGCGATTTGCTTCAAGTCCCGCCCCCGGTCCACCGGCCTTCGCATCGAGTTCTCCGGACACCGCCAGCATGCTGTCGCGGATCTGCTCAGCCGCCAGTCGACGAATCGGGAACCGCCACAACAGCCGCGCTGCCGGGTCGGTTCGCATGCCCGATTCCATCATCTGCGGCTCATGCGGATTGTGGCTCGCCTGCCGATACACAGCTGACATGACAATCGTTTTGTGGAGAGACTTGAGGCTCCACTCATTGGCGATGAATTCGCTGGTGAGCCAGTCGAGCAACTCCGGATGGCTCGGTGGTTCACCGAGACGGCCAAAGTCGCTGGTACTCGCGACCAGCCCGGTTCCAAAGTGCAGCGCCCAAATACGATTCACGATCACTCGCGTACTGAGCGGATTCGTCGGCGAAGCGATCCACTTGGCGAGTGCGGTCCGTCGACCGGTAGTCAGCGAGTTCCCCGAGATCGGGGGAATGACCGCCGGTTCGGGATCGATGACGGTCGGGAAGCCCGGAGCCACCTCGCCGAGCTTGGGGCGGTCGGGCACATGCACCACGGGAGCCAGCGGCCCGACATCGGTGACGGTCAGCGTCGTCGGCAGCGGGGCGGGCTTCTGCGAGTCGAACGTCGCTAGCTCCTTTTTGAGGCCCTCCCATTCGGCCCGCTCGGGGCTGTCCTTCTTGAACTTCTTGTCGAGTTCGGGGTACTTCTCCAAGACCTGCAAGTAGACTAGGTGCGCGATCTGCTCCTCATACGGGGTTCGCTCGGCGGCGGGCTTGTAGTAGATCTTCTGGAAGTCCTCCTGAAACGGAATCACCGCAGCCTGCTCCAACTCCTTCAACTTGGGAGCTTCGAGAGCGGTCAGCTTCTCCCGAATCGACTTCGTGGCCTCCTCCCACTTTGCGAGTTGAGACTGGTGTTCGGCGACCTTGTCGGGCGATGTCAGTGGGTGTTCATCCTCGAACGAGACGTTGCACAGGAACGCCTGCAACCGGTAGTAGTCCTTCTGCAGCAGCGGGTCGAACTTGTGGTCGTGGCACTTGGCACACCCCAGACCGAGCCCGAGGAAGGCATCCGAGGTCGTCTCGGTCATATCTTCGAGGATCGTCTTCCACTGGCCGAAAGCGTCACGTTGGTTGTACTCGTAGATCCCGTTTCGCAGGTATCCGGTCGCGGCAACCGCATCGACGTTGGTCGGGTCGATCTCGTCTCCGGCCAGCTGTTCCATCACGAAGCGGTCGTACGGTTTGTCGGCGTTAAACGACTGCACCACGTAGTCGCGGTAGCGCCAAGCGGTGGGGCGGAATGTGTCTTGCTTGTAGCCGTCCGACTCGGCATACCGGACCAGATCGAGCCAGAACCGGGCCATGTTCTCGCCATACGCCGGACTGGCCAGCAGCTGATCGACGAGGGTCTCGTATGCCTTCTCCGACGTATCGGAGAGGAAGGCGTCCATCTGCGGCAGCGTCGGCGGCAACCCGGTCAGGTCGAGGTACAACCGCCGGGCGACCGTCACGCGGTCCGCTTCCGGGGCCGGTTCCAGCTGGGCCTCGCGAATCTTGGCGAGGATGAAATGGTCGACAGCTGTCCGGCTCCACGAGTCTCCCGCAATGGTCGGCGGCTCGACACGCTTCACCGGTTGAAAGGCCCAGTAGGCTCGATCGTCAGCGGTCAGCTCTCGCCCGCTGGGATGGGCCGCTGCGACTGACTCACCGGCGGGCCACGGCGCGCCCATTTCGACCCATTTGGTCAGATGCCCGATCTGCTCCTCCGAAAGCTTCCCGTCCGGCGGCATCTCGAACGACCGATAGTTCACTGCATCCAGCAACAGGCTCTCCTCCAGATGCCCGACCACCACTGCTGGTCCCGACTCACCGCCGAGCAACACCCCCTCGCGCGAGTCGAGCCGCAGCTCACCGTTCTGCTTCTTATCGTTGTGGCACTTGAAACACTTCTCAATGAGAAGTGGCCGGACGTGCGTCTCGAAATACTTGAGCTGCTCCGCAGTCGGAGCCTCAGCCAAATCCGCCGCAGACCCGGCGCGGGCAGCCAGCAACAACCCCAGCATTCCCCAACACGCAACTGAGAACTTCACGAGAACGACTCCCTGGGCGGGCTGATTGCACGACGTACATCACGACAGCATACCGGACCACGGGGCCGCTCACCAACGGAAATTGAGAGATGTCGCTCGACACAGTGCTTTTCGTAAGGTGGGACAAGCCGCTTTGGGCGCTGGCCCACAATTGCCCACCAGCCAACGTCGAGCATGGTGGGCCTACGAATCTGTAATGAGGTTGCTTTCTGCCTCAAAGGCAGACCATTCGAGCAATTTTAGTCCGTCCTTGAGTCTCCGGCGGCGAGAACCGACAATGCACCCGTGGATTGTCCGCCCCTTCCGGTGCGACAAGATACGGAGATCAAAGACCATGAGCGACACCCGCCCGTTTGCCCACCTGCATTGTCATACCCACTACTCGCTGCTCGACGGGGCGAGCAAGATTCCGGACCTGCTGAAGAAGGTCAAGGAACTGGGGATGAACTCTTGCGCGATTACCGACCACGGCAATCTGTACGGGGCGCTAGAGTTTTACCAGAAGGCGAAGGAAGCCGGGGTCAACCCGATTCTCGGCTATGAAGCCTACATCGCACCCGGGCACCGTACGGATCGCACCGCCTCCAAGATGAGGGACGCGTCGTTCCATCTGACCCTGCTGGCCATGAACCGCACCGGGTTTCAGAACCTCATCAAGATGTCCTCCGCAGCTTATCTGGAGGGGTATTACTACCGCCCGCGTATCGATAAAGAACTACTTGCGGCCCATCATGAGGGGATCATCTGTCTCTCCGGATGTGCGTCGAGTGAACTGTCGCGGCTCTTACTGGCGGATGATAAGGAGAAGGCCGAGAGTCTGGTCCACTGGTTCGACAAACTGTTCGGCGACCGGTTCTATCTGGAGATCCAGGACGGCGGGGTCGAGATCCAGCAGTCGTGTGCCGAGGCGACGATCGATTTGGCCAATCGCAAAGGCTTCCCGCTGGTCGCCACGAACGATGCGCACTATCTGTGCCAGACCGATTCGGCGATGCACGATGTGCTGCTGTGCGTGAACACCAAGTCGCTCCGCAGCGACGAAAAGCGGATGAAGATCAACACCGATCAGCTGTTCATTCGGTCGCCCGGGCAGATGTACGCCGCCTTTCCCCGGCAGGCCGAAGCGGTGGCGCGGTCGCAGGAGATTGCGAACCGGGTGGACATCGACCTCGATCTGAAGACGCGGCATTTCCCGGTTTTCGCCCCGCCGCCGGGACTGACCGATGTGCAGCACTTGCGCAATGTCGCCCTTGAGGGTTTGAAGTGGCGCTACGGCGAGGAGCCCGAGCAAAAATACCACGACCGGCTGAACTTCGAACTCGGCGTGATCGAGAAGATGGGGTTCGCCAGTTACTTTTTGATCGTGTGGGACTTCGCGAGGTTTGCCCGCGACAAGGGGATTCCCTGCTCGGCGAGAGGCTCGGCCTGTGGAGCGATCGTGGCGTTCGTCCTCGGGCTGTCCGATGTCTGCCCGATTAAGTACGACTTGCTGTTCGAACGCTTCCTCGACCCGAACCGTTCCGAAGCGCCCGATATCGATATCGACTTCTGCCAGGAACGCCGCGAACTGGTGATCCAGTACGTGAAGGAGAAGTACGGGTACGCCAACGTCGCCCAGATCGGCACGTTTGGCACCCTCAAGGCGAAGGCGGCTGTGCGCGATGTGTGCCGCGCACTGGGTGTCGACCTCAAGCGGGCCGACGTGATCGCCAAGATGGTCCCGGAAGAGCTGAACATCAAGCTCAAGGACGCTCTGACCAAGAGCCCCGAACTCAAGGCCGAGTACGACAATGATCCGCAGATTAAAGAGGTGATCGACTTCTCCATGGCTCTTGAAGGTCTCGCCAAAAGCGCGGGCACGCACGCAGCTGGGGTGGTGATCGCCGACCGTCCGCTGGTCGAGTACGTGCCGTTACAGAAAATCAGCGGGCGGGACGACATCCTGACGCAGTGGACCGATGTGGAGAAGGCCGGCCTGCTGAAGATGGACTTCCTGGGGTTGCGGAACCTGACCATTCTCGATCGCGCGGTGAAAAACGTGAAGCGGCATCGCGGCGTCGACATCGTGCCGAAGGACCTGCCGCTCGATGACAAGCCGACGTTTGCCTTGCTCCAGCGCGGGGAGACGAAGGGGATCTTCCAGCTTGAGTCGGGCGGGATGCGCGACCTGCTGACGAAGATGCGGCCCGATAAGTTCGAAGACATCATCGCCACCTCGGCACTGTACCGCCCCGGACCGCTCGAAGGGGGGATGGTCACGACCTATGTCGAGTGCAAGAACGGTCGACTCGCGGTGGCCAAGATTCACCCGATCGTCGACCCGGTCCTCGCCGAGACGTACGGCGTGATGGTGTACCAGGAACAAGTGATGCGCATCCTGAACCGCCTGGGCGGGATCGAGCTGGCGAGTTCGTATAAGTGCATTAAGGCGATCTCGAAGAAGAAGCTGGATGATATTGCGAAATATAAGGGCGAATTCATTGCGGGATCTCAGAGCAATGGGATGTCGGAGGAGCAGGCAACCGAACTGTTTGGGCTGATCGATAAGTTCGCGGGCTACGGCTTTAATAAGAGTCACAGCACCGCTTATGGAGCCATCGCGTACCAGACGGCGTACCTCAAGGCCCACTACCCCGGCGAGTTCATGGCGGCTCTCCTCTCCTGTGAAATGGAGAGCAGCGAACGCATCGCCGAACACGCCGACGATGCCCGGCGGATGAAACTGGAGTTGCTGCCGCCGAATGTGAACCTGAGTGATGTCGAGTTTACGGTGGTCGAGGAGGTCGAAGTGGCCCAGGAGAAAGGTGCCAACGGAAAAGGAGCAAGTGCCAAGGGAAAGAAGAAGAGTGGCGACATCGCTGCGACTCCGGGCGCTGACGCTTCCGGCTCTCTACGCTCGTTTCGTAAAATCGCCTTCGGCATGGGGGCCATTCGCGGCGTCGGCGATGCCCCGGTGAGAGCCATCATGGAAGAGCGGCAGAAAAACGGGCTCTATAAAAACATCTTCGACCTCTGCGAGCGGATCGACCCCAAGGTCCTCCAAAAAGGCTCGCTCGAAATGCTCATCAAGGCCGGAGCACTCGACTGCTTCGGGGCCAACCGCGCTCAGCACCTCGCAGCTGTCGAGCGAGCCGTTCAAGCGGCGGCCAACCGCTTCCGCGATAAGGCCAAGGGCCAGCGCAACTTGTTCGACGCAGCCCCCAAAGCGGGAACGGCACCGGTCGCGGAGGTCGATGTCGTCCTGCCTCCGCTCGATGACATCCCGCACAGCCAGAAGCTCAACCTCGAAAAGGAAGTCCTCGGGTTCTATCTGACGTCGCACCCGCTGACCGAATACGCCCCGCAATTGACGGCCTACTCGCAGAACCAAATCCGCGACCTGCGCGAGATGGGGGATGGCAAGGAAGTCGTCATTGGGGGGCTGATCGGAGCCATTAAACCCGCTGCCACCAAGAAGCCCAGCCGCAACGGGAATAGTCGGTACGTGAACTTCGACCTCGAAGATGCGACCGGTGTGGTCCGCTGCATCATGTGGCCCGACGATTTCGCGACTCATGGAGAGAAGATCAAGAAGGACGCCATCGTTCTGATTCGCGGCCGCATTGATTCCAAGGGCCGCGAGCCGAACATCATCATCAACAAGCTAATGACCCTGGAACAGGCTGAGAAGGAGTTCACGAAACGCCTGCTCGTGAAGTTCCGCCGAGGCTTCCACACCGAGGCCGACATGAAGCGAGTCCGCGATGCCCTCCTGCGGTTCCCCGGCAAGACGCCGGTGGTCGTGGTGATTGACACCTGGCAGGGCGCGAATGATGATGGGGTCGTGTCGAACGGGAATGGCCACGCCGAGAACGGTCACTCCCACGGGGCGGTGACGGCGATCGCGAGTGGGCCTCGCACCGCGCTGAAGTGCTATCTCACTGTTCCTAATGCCGTCTCGGCGGGGAACGATCTTCGGAATGAGTTGACCACTCTCCTGGGCAGCGACGGCTTCCGCTTCGAGGCGGGTTCGGCCTCGGGGAATGGATCGACGAACTCAGACAATGGATGACGGGGCCATTGGCCTCACAAGTAACGACACAATGGAAAGGTGACTGCAATGCGATCATGGCTCTGGGGCACTCTCTGTCTCCTCACTTTGCAAGCCGGTGCCTGGGCAGAAGACCCGGCGAAGGCGAGTGTCGAGCAAGTCATCACTGCAGCGGGCGGCGAGGAGAAACTGCTCAAGCTGTTTCAGTATCGAGAGCGGATCTTGGTCTCGGGCATTGGGGCCCCAGCTGTGACTCCCGAGGAGAAGGGGAACCGGACCTCGGTGGTTCAAATCGGCGGCGATGTCTGGTTGGGGACGACCAAGCGGGGCAAGGACAAGGTGCGCGTGCTGATGTGGGCGTGGAGCCTGCGGCTGTTACTCGATCCGAAATCCAAGATTGAAGCTCTGCCCGAGACCACCATCGCGGGGACAGTTGTGACGGGCTTGCGTGTCACCGAGTCAGTCAAGGAACCGATTACGCTCTACTTCGAAACCCAGAAGCACAAGCTGACCGCGATCGACTACGATGATTCGCGACACATGTTCACGGACTGGAGGACCACGTCCGAGGGGCACCACTACGCAGCCCATGTCGTTGGATACAAATTCACCGACCGCGACAAAGGTACGGTCAACGATCAGCAGTGGTATCAGACCGACATCCTCGAACTGACTCCGCTAGCGGAACTCCCCACGGAGCTGAAGTAGGTAGCGATCCCCCTCGGACTTCACAACGGGATTGACAGTCCGCTGGATCACTGGTCACGATAATCTTTCGGTGGTCACCACTTCTTCGCAAGTCCTTTCTGGACGCATCTCCGATGAATCGCTTTCCAATTCGGCCTCGGGGGCTGCTGTTGATCTGCGGAGGGCTTCTGCTCTGCGTCAGCATGGCCACGGTCGCCGCCCCCAGTCGCTCGAAGGCCAAGGCCAAGAAAGCGACGCCGAAGATTGCCGACATCAAATCAACCGACGACCGCATGGCGGTCCTCGAACGCATCCGCCGTTCCTTCCCGGCCCTCAGCGGCAATGCCCGGTTCACTTCCGAGGATCTCGACCAATCCGTCGAGATGTACGTCCCGCGCGTCACCAAAACTCCCTTCGCAGCTGTGGTGGATGACATCACATTCCTGCGGCGGGTGAGCCTCGATCTGACCGGAGTCTCACCTCAGCCCGCGAAGATCAAGGCATTTTTGGAGGACACAGACCCCAAGAAGCGGGCGAAGGTCATCGACCAGTTGCTCGCATCCGATGAGTATTCCCGCAAGTGGGCGCGGTACTGGCGAGGCGTCGTGTTCCATGACTCCTCGGCTCAGAAGAACACCGTCAATCCGAATGCCTTCGAGGAGTGGCTCTTCACGGAGTTCAAGGCCGGGACCAGTTGGGATCGCGTGGTGGGCGAGATGCTCTCCGCATCACCGCAGCGTCAGAAGGGAAAGATGCCGAAGGAGAATGGCTGGCAGCAGGACACCGGGGCGAACAATTTCGTGCTGGCCTGCGAGAACAAGCCGGAGATCATCGCCGCCCAATCGGCCCGCATCTTCATGGGGATCAGCGTCGGCTGCGCGGAGTGTCACGATCACCCGTTTGACGACTGGAAGCGGGAGGAGTTCCACGAGATGGCGGCGTTCTTCTCGCCCGGCAAGTATTACATGACGGACGCCGATGACCCGGATAAGAAGAGCGAAATCCAAGCCGCCTTCCTGCTGGGGGAAACGCCGCCACCGAATCTACCCGCTGGCCAGCGGCGCGTCGTCGTGGCCGCTTACATGGTCTACAACCCGGACAATCATTGGTTCGCGCGGGCCTATGTGAATCGCATTTGGAATGAACTGCTCGGCGACGGGTTCTATGCGGTGGATAGCCTCGGCCCCGATAAGGAGGTGGTTCACCAGTTGATCGTCAACCGGCTGGCCTACACGTTCCGCGCGGGCGGCTTCGACACCAAGTCGCTGTTCCGCACCATCACCAACAGCCAGACCTACCAGCGCGAGATTCGCACGATCACGGATGATGCCGACCTGTTTACCTCGGTGCGTCCGACACGTCTCCGGCCGTTCGAAGTGGCCGACGAGTTAGAGCGGGTTCTGGGAGCCGACATGAAGCCGATCCGCAACGGGGTCGAGAAGGCGTTCGAGTTCAACCCCTCGATCCCCCAGCGCGACCTGGAAGGCTCGCTGCAGCAGGCTCTGCTGCTGATGAACCAGCCGCAGATCCAGAACAAGCTGGCCAAGGGAGAACTCAAACAGAAGCTGGTCGGGGTCAAGGAGAACCCCGCGATGATCGAGGCCGCCTTCCTCGGCATCCTGGCCCGTAAACCGACCCCCGAAGAGACCACTCGCTACACGCAGTTCATCAAGTCCACCGGCGACCGCCCAGCGGCGATCGACGACCTGCTGTGGGTGCTACTGAACAGTGCGGAGTTCACCACCAAGCGATAGCGAGCGGGGGACGTAAGTCCCCCGTGCCCGCGCGACGTGTCCCGTCCGCCACTCGTGTTTCCAAATCCAACGCTCCCTCCACACGGGGGACTCACGTCCCCCGCTCGCTGACCAATATCATGCTCCACATCCACCTCGACCGCTCCGGTCACGTCACTCGTCGTTCCTTCCTGCACACGGCGGGGGCCAGCGTCGCCAGCGCGGGGGCGATGAGTCTGCTGGCACCGCTGGGGTTGCGGGCCGAGGATCTCAAGAAGCAGGGGAAGTCCTGCATCCTCGTGTTCCTCAACGGGGCTCCGAGCCAGATGGAGACCTGGGATCCCAAACCGGGCACAGCCAACGGCGGACCGACAAAGGGGATCGACACCTCAATTGCTGGCGTGCAGTTCGCCGAGTTCTGGCCGAAGCTGGCGGCCTCGATGAAGGACTTGTCGGTCATCCGCTCGCTGGTCGGGAAAGAGGCGGTTCACGAACGCGGGCAGTACCATTTGCACACTGGGCATCGGCTGGCAGGGACGACCAAGTTCCCGCACTTCGGATCGATCGTCGCTCAGAAACTCGGCGACCCCAACTCCGACATGCCCAACTTTGTCAGCATCGGCAACACCCTCAGCTCGGGGTTCCTGGGCGTCAAGGTCGCTCCGTTCATCGTCAATAAGCCGGGACTATTGCCGGACAACGTCTCGAATGGGGCGGGCAACTCGCGGATGGAACGGCGACTCGCCTTGCTCAAGGAACAGGACGCGGGCCTCGCAGCTGCGGGGGCGACCGCGCTGGCAAAGGAGCATGAAGAGATCTACGACCGGGCCTCGCGGTTGATGACCTCGGTCCGGCTCAGGGCGTTCGAGACGGCCAGCGAGCCAGACGCGATGAAGGCCGCTTACGGTGCGAGCCAGTTTGGGCAGGGATGCCTCGTGGCCCGGCGGCTGGTCGAGGCGGGCGTCCCCTTCGTCGAGGTTCAGCGCGGCGGCTGGGATATGCACGAAAGCCTGTGGGACCGGATGGGCAAGACTGCCCCCGATGTCGACCAGGGAGTGGCCCAATTGATCGCCGACCTCAAACAGCGCGGGCTGTATGAGAAGACGTTGGTCATCGTGATGGGCGAGTTCGGTCGCACGCCGAAGATCAACCAGCGCAATCCCGAGGTGGGCCGCGACCACTGGGCGCGGAATTTTAATCTCTTGATCGGCGGAGGAGGGATCAAAGGTGGCGTCTGCGTTGGAAAAACCAGTGTCGACGGCAGCAGTATCACCGACCGCCCCGTCGAGGTCGACGACCTGTTCCAGACCATGGCCAAATCCCTCGGTATCGACGGCACCGAAGAACTCATCACCCCCGAAGGTCGCCCGATCCGCATCGTCGATAAGGGGACGGTGATCGCCGAGTTGGTGTAGCCCTCGACCGTACGTCGGACATCCTTGTCTGACCTTTCTACACAAATCGGAGGAGGTCAACGCCAAGTCGCCAAGACGCGAAGACGCCAAGTAGGAAATATGCGCGGGAAGCCAAGAAGCCTCTGAACATCCTGATTTTGCCAGCCGCAGCCCGTGTATGAATCCACCCTCGGATCATGTCTGCCTCCTCCTTTGCGTCTCTGCGCCTTGGCGTCTTGGCGTTAAATTCTGACTTCCGTGGTCAGTCTCGCGGGATTCCGCGACGCGAAGGTGATGTGTAGAAAGGTCCGACAAGATTGTCTGTTGTACCGACTTCTCTGATCACACTGGATCTCCACAGCACAGTCGGTGGCTCGCATCGAGAGAGGGCCATGCGTTAGCCTGCGAGGCGGCTCTTGTTATTGAGAGCCGAACGAGGCAAGGCCCGCGTCTCTTCCAGGCTGCTCGCTGCATGGAGCCATCTCAAACTCCGAATTGTCTCCCCGCGTGGGAGATCGCCGACTTGCCGGAGCCGAAGCCGCTGAAGTGGGAACACTGGAAGCGTTTCATCGGGCCCGGCATCGTGATGATGGGGATTCAGATCGGCGGTGGGGAATGGCTCTATGGGCCGGACATCACCGCCAAATACGGCGGCGGTTTGATGTGGATCGCGACCATCGCGATCATCTGCCAGGTGTTCTACAACCTCGAATGCGGTCGGTACGCGCTGTATTGCGGCGAGCCGATCTTCACCGGGTTCATGCGGACCCGTCCGGGGCCGAGGTTCTGGATGGGGTTCTTCCTGTTTCTGAACTTCAGTGCCTTGATCCCCGCGCTGGCGACCAATGGGGCGGCGATGGCAGCCTCCCTGTACCTCGACCGACCTCCCGGCGTCGAAGACAAAGCGCTGGTGGCCGGGTTGACGTACCTGTTCACCTTCCTCGTGGCATTGCCCGTGCTGATCGGCGGCAAGGTGTACAACATGCTGCAAGCCGTGATGACCGCCAAGGTCATCGTCGTGCTGGGCTTTTGCTTGCTCCTGGGGGTCAGCTTTGTGAGTGCAGAAAACTGGCTGAATGTCTTCAGTGGTTTTCTGAAATTCGGCACGGTCCCGACGAATGTCGACGGACACGAAACCACCGTCAACATCTTCCAGAGTCTCTGGAGTGGGCAGGGCTGGCCACTGATTGCCCTGACCAACATCGCCACGCTGGGAGCATTCGCGGGGTATGCGGGGGGCGGCGGCATGTCGAACTCCACATACAGCAACTTTGTCCGTGACAAGGGCTGGGGGATGGGCAGCGTCGTCGGAGCGATCCCGAGTGTGGTGGGCGGGAAGCAGGTGGTCCTCAGCCACCTCGGCAAGACGTTCGTTCTCAATGCGGACAACCTCCGCAGGTGGAAGGCGTGGTGGAAGTACATCATCGTCGATCAGATCTTTGTCTGGGGACCGGGCTGCTTCATGGGGATGGCACTACCCGCCTTGTTGTCTTTGGAGTTCTCGCAGCATTCGCTGTTACGCGGTTCGAAGCTGGATTGGGCCCAGTCGCTGATCTCCGCCGATGGGATTCGTCATGATCCACGGTTTGGAGTGGCGATGGCCAACCTGCTGTGGATCGTGACGGTCCTGGTCGGGATGCTCGTCATGCTCCCCAGTCAGATGTCGATCGTGGATGACTTCAGCCGCCGTTGGACCGATATCCTCTGGTCCGGGAGCCGCCGCGTGCGAGCGGGCCTCAGCGGAAATTCCGTCAAATGGGTGTATTACTCCATCCTGACGTTCTATGTGGCCTGGACGCTGGCCTTCGCCTATCTCTTCAATACTTACAGTACGATTAAGCAGATGACGCTGGTGATTGCGAACTTGAATAATCTCGCCCTCGGTGCGACCTCGTTTCATCTGCTGTGGATCAATTGCACGCTGTTGCCGAGCGAACTGCGTCCGCGCTGGTATCATCGTCTGGGAGTGATCGCCTGCGGGGTGTTCTATCTCGGCATGTTCGGGCTGGTGCTGAAGACGACACAGTGGCCGACTCTCGTGAAATTGTGGCAGCAGGGGTGGCCGAGTCTCAAGGGATACCTCGGGATTTGAGACTCGCGTCGCAGTGACAGAATTCAATGGAACAACAAGCATGCCGGATCGATTGTTTGACCTGACGGGACGAGTGGCTGTGATCTCCGGTGCAGCCAGCGGGATGGGGCGGGCGTCGGCTCTGGCACTGGCGGAGCACGGGGCCGACCTGTTGATCGCGGACCTCAACGAAGCGGGACTTCAGCAGACGGCTCGTGATATCGAGGCTCTCGGTCGCCGGGCGGTGCCGTATTGTGGCAGCGTCTCTGATCTCGGGCACATCGACGCGTTGTACGGCGTGCTGGATCGCGAGTTCGATGGCCGCGTCGACTTCCTCGCCAATATCGCGGGCGAAGGTTTCCTTGCCTCACCGGAAGAGATCACGGTCGAGCAGGTGCAGACGGTGTTTCAAAACCTCGTCTTCGGTCGCTTCAAGATGTGTCAAGAAGCCGGTCGCCGCATGCTCAAGGCCAGACGCGGCAGCATCGTCAACATCGGCTCACTCGCCAGCATGTCCGCACTGGGGCGTGGACACATCGCCTACAGTATGGCCATGGGAGCTGTCGTGCAGATGACCCGCGAACTGAGTACCGAGTGGGCCAGTCGAGGCGTCCGCGTCAACGCCATTCTCCCCGCCCAGGTCATGAACCCTAGCCTCGAAAAACGCATCGCAGCTGACCCGGCCATCGAGCAGCGCTGGCTGAGCGGGATTCCGTGCGGCAGGCTCGGTCAGCCGACCGATATTCAGGGACTGGTGGTGTTGCTGGCGTCGGACGCTTCGTCATGGATTACCGGGGCCTTGATCCCGATGGACGGCGGAAACATGGCAATGAATGCCGGGGGGACGATCGGCAAGTAGTTCCGCGAATCGGAAAACGGAGACGACTTGCGTTGTGTCGACGAGAAGCGGCGATCACTTCTGCCGCGCGGCTCGTTTCTCACGACTCGATCAATAGGGTTTCATGAGTCAACGGCACTCTCTCCGCGACCGCGAATCGTGCGATTACCGAGAATTCAATCTGTGCCAATCTGCGAAATCTGTGGACCATTTTTTCCGTGATCGGGACACTTCCGTGCAGAAGGTTTATCCACAGATGGCACAGATTTTCACAGATTCCAAAGGCATGGCTGCGACGGTTGAGACACTTGATGAGGCGGGCGTCGTGGAATATGGCTGGGCCGGGAGAGTGCGGAGACGAGCTGCGCGAGTTGTCGCGAGAGGGCACTGGCGATTCACGAATCTGGCGTGTTGCGAAACGCCGCTTCATCAGGCCACCCCGACTCGCTGGTTCAGGAGCGATCGAGCAACTCGTAGCCTACGATGACGCGAGGTCGCTCCCCGTCCTACGAGAATTGGGGCGACAATGCCTATATTGACCGTGATGAGAAAAAGGCTGATAGTGAATGAACTCAATCATACTCACAGCCAGCAGTCAACAGGGTCGGTCATGTTGCCCCCAGGTGATTGAATAGGAGTCATGCCATGTGTTTGAAGGTTGCGGGCACCATTCTCGTTGTGGCCATGTTGGCAGTCGTTCTAGCGAATCAGAATGATGCCGGAGACGGACCGGCTGAAGCGGGGGACCGCACCACTCAGGATGCGGCTGTGGTGGCTGAAGATTCAGGAGAGCCTGAACCGAAGCCGGATTCGCGAGAGGAAATACTGCGTTTAAGAAACTCCTTCAATGAGATGAAAGGAATTGTGGCCTCGCGGTTAGTAAGTTTGCAAGGACTAGGTCAATCGCAAGTCGTGATCGATGGAAAGGCAATCGTTGGGGAGATAGTCGATGGAAAATTCAAAGATAGGCAGGCAAGTGGCAACAGTCCCACTCGTTTGCGATCACCAATGTCGCGAGAAGAAGAAGAGTGGATCGTGCTCGCGGGTGAGCTTCGCTCAGAGGACTTTGTGGAACTTCTCCTGAATCGGATTGCTGATCATGGTTACGTTCACTTGCTGGGGCGAACACCCTATCAGGGGTACCCGGCATATTACTATTTGTGCAAGATTGGTTTGCCATCCTGCCAACCCGCTCTCCACAGAATTCCGTTGGAACCCGATGACAAGATTCGAGACTATCTGACCAGACTTCTGCAAAGGTGTCTGGGCAACTCTGAAGCCAGATCGCGACTCCTGGTTTTGAAGGAGAAGTGCGAAACCGACGAAACGCGGGAGCGTGTGCAGACAGCGATTGAGCAATGCGATGCGAAGCCGTCGCCTCATCAGATGAACTGTCGTTGATGGGTAGCCACCTCGCGAAGGTGATGAAGCATCTCGGCGAATCCTTGAAATCCAACGAGTCGTTGGCTCACCGTGTGCGAATGGGGAATCGCTCCTTCACCGTCAATGACTCGAAGGGGCGCCCCGTCGCTCAAGTGAGTCCGCTCAGGTTCCGCTCGACGACCATCGACCACCGTCAGTGGGGAAAGTCGAAGAGATCGATTCAGGACTGATGCCCGCGAAAACGTGTGTGCATCAGGAACGTCGGCATCCCATACCTGATGCACTGCCCATTCAGTTCTCGTGACAGACACCTCGAACGCAACGAAAGTGGCGGAATGAACTTACAGGGAGAGTTCGGAAGAAGTACCTCTTGCCTCTGTGCCTCCGCGTCCTTGTAAGTTGCGAGTGTCGCGTTCGGGGTTTGATTTTTGGCGTAGGCTTCTACGCCATTCTGGCCAGCCTCAGATGCGAAAAGGCACCCTGGCCGGGGTGCCTTTCGGGACTGTGGAGTTCGATCCGCGCCTAGATCGTTAGCGATTGGTTTCGCCAGCGATCGTCGCAGAGCTCTGAACACACGGTCCTCTCTGGGGTGTCCACCCGAACAGTCGCTTGAGCACGGCACGTCTGTGTTTGTTTCACAAACGCGGCAAGCCGGAGCTCGCTTTGCAAGACAGGGAGACCCATCAGATGACCACAGCTTACCTCGGAATCGATGTCGCGAAGAAAGATTTCTGCCTCGCGACTTCACAAAAGTCTCTTCGCGTGTTGGCCAACACGAACGAAGGGTTTCACACCTTGATCGAACTTCTCAAAAAGTACGATCAGCCGCATGTCATTCTCGAAGCCTCGGGAGGGTACGAACGGGCCTTGACCGATGCTTTGCACGACGCCGGAATCACCGTCTCGGTCGTGCAGCCTGGCTGCGTTCGGCACTTTGCGAAGAGCCTCAAAGTGCTCGCCAAAACCGATGCCATCGATGCCACCGTCCTGGCCCGCTTCGGCGAGGCCACGCACCCCCAACCCACAGAGAAAACCCCGCCCGCCACCCGCCGCTTGCGAGCCCTCGCCGATCGACGCACCCAGCTCGTCGAGGACCGCACTCGCGAAAAGAACCGCCACGGAATCTGCCCTGACCGCGCCATCGCCACCGAGATCCGCCGACGCATTAAACAGCTGACCACCCTCATCGAAAAGCTCGATCAGCAAGTCCAGGAACTCATCGCAGAGGAAGAAGACCTCCTCACCAAGGCGACCGTACTCCAGACCGCCACGGGCGTCGGCACCCAAACCGCCTGCATCCTGCTGGCCCACTTCCCCGAACTCGGGACCCTCTCGCGACAAGCCGTCGCCGCGATCGCCGGCGTCGCCCCCCACCCGCAAGAGTCTGGAAAATGGGTCGGCAAACGACGCATCTACGGCGGACGAAAAGTCGTCCGCAAAGCCCTCTATATGGCCGCCAAATCCGCCGCCCAACACTGCCCCCACCTCGCCCCGTTCTACAAGAAACTGCGCGCCGCCAATAAACCCTACAACGTCGCCCTCATCGCCGTCGCCCGAAAACTCCTCGTGAGACTCAACACCCTCCTCAAAAACCTCAAAAA
>JANPCU010000178.1:0-23347 GCA_031431195.1 Planctomycetota bacterium
GTGAACCTCCGCGCCCTCAGCGGTGAATTCCGCGAACTTGCATCGAGCCAATTCATCGTGAAGGGTCGTCGACGGAAGGGGCATTCGAGGCGTTTCAGAATCAGTCTTCAGTTCGAACAGTCAAGAATGACTGTGTCACACTGATCAGTGGGGCAGACATTCCTGTCTGCCAGTTCATTGAAAACATGATGTGACTCGGAATCAGAACCTCACAGCTTCCACACCAGTGGAACGATGATGATCGTCATTGTCCAGCAGATGATGTCGAGCGGAATCCCGATACGGAGGTAGTCACTGAACTTGTACCCACCCGGTCCGTAGACCATCAGGTTGGTTTGATACCCCAGCGGCGTGGCAAACCCGTAGGACGAGGTGACCGCCACCGCCAGCAACAGCGGCCTGGGATCGATGCCCGTCTTCTTCGCAGTCGCCAGCGCCAAGGCTCCCATGATCGCGGCACAGGCATTGTTGCTCAGCAATTCCGTCAGCACCCCGGTTAGCACCACGACCACTGCCAGTACGGCCACCTTGCCCCAGGGCTCGGCCCACCCGATCAGGTAGTTCGCAATCCACTCGGCGGCCCCGCTCTTGTCGAGGGCCTTACTCACGCCCAGAGCGGCGGCAATCAAGATCAGGACAGGCAGATCGATGCTGCGGTTCGCCTCGCGAGAAGTCGTGCAACCGGTCAACACCGTCAGTGCGGCTCCGATCAGCGAGATGAGAGCCGAATGCTCCGACAGGAAGGTCAACCCCAGCACGACCCCGGCGAAGATCGTCAAGGCGATCCAGGCCCGGCGGTGGTCGATCGGGGCACTGTCCTCCAGTCCAGACACGAGGAAGAAATCTCCCGAGTTCCGCCAGCGATGGATGAAATCCTCGGGGGCATCGACCAGTAGGGTGTCGCCGGGTTGCAGCACAATCTGGCCGATCTTCCGCTCGATCTTCTCGCCGCTGCGGTGAACGGCCATGATCGAAGCGTGATACCGCGACCGGAAATCGGCCTCCTTGACCGTCATGCCCACCAGCGGCGAGGTCGGAGAAATCACCGCCTCGCACAGCTGATTCCCCGAGCGAGGAGCTGCGGTCGGGATGCCTTGCGCAGCGGGAAGGGAGGACAATGCCGGGTGAGGCAGGATCTGTTCGTGGTGGTCGATCGGCTCGAGGCCGCGAATCTTCTGGGCATCCAGGATGGTCGCGACCACTCCCGAAAAGCAAAGGATGTCGTCCAGCAGCAGGAACTGGTCGGGATCGACGGGGGACAGCCGCTCGCCCCCGCGCTCAATGGCGTAAAGATACAGACCAGGCAGGTCGCGCAGGCCCGACTTACGGATCGTCGAACCAATCAGCGAGCAAGTCGGGCGGACAATCAACTCGACGGTGTATTCGCGACGGTGGCTCTCCGCGTATTCCAGGATGTCTCGCCGATCGGGCAGCAGTCGATCCCCGAAGATGTGCATGTACAGCAGTCCGACGATCGATACCGGGACACCGATCCAGGCCAGTTCCCACATCCCCATGCCGCCCAGTCCGGCGTCCTCCATCGCGGAGTGAATCACGAAGTTCGTGCTGGTCCCGATCAGTGTGCAAGTGCCCCCGAGGACTGACGCATACGACAACGGAATCAGCAGCTTCGACGGCGAAGTCCGCAGCTTGCGGGCCACATGCACGAAGATCGGCAGGAAGAACGCCACCAGCGGGGTGTTGTTCATAAACGCCGACAGCCCCGCCACCGGAGCAATCAATCGCAACAGCGGGGTGCCCTTTTTCGGCTGTCCGAGCATGGCCCGACTGATGTACTCGATAGCTCCCGTCGTTTGCAGACCCGTGCCGACGACGAGCAGCCCAGCGATCGTGAAGATCGCCTCGTTCGAGAATCCGACCAGCGCGGTCTTCATGTCGATCACCTGGCACAAGACCAATGTGATGAGTGCCGCGAGCATAATTAGCTCAGCGGCGATCTTCTCGTAATACAAGGCGACAATGATCCCGAGGAGCACGCCGAGAGTCACAATCATCGGCCACGGTAGTAGTTGAATACCGGCCCACGACAGGTCGAAGCCGAGCGAGAAGTATGAGTGGTCAAACATGCGGTCACTTTCCACAGAATAGAGAGTCAGTCGTGATCAACGCAGGCCATCAACGAGATCAGCCCGGAAGTGACCTCCGGGCTGAGACGAAATTGGTGATCTTTAAGAGTCTGCCGCCTGCGACAGGTTGTCACAAGGGGCTGGCTACACAATCACCATCGCCATCCGGAGGATTGACCCCGGACAACAACACGACTGTGATGGGACTGAACTCTTCATAGTGACTAGTGTATCGGTCGATTTGTAAGAGTCCATGCTCTCCGGGGGCCGAGGCCGGAGATTTTGCCGAATCGGTACAGATTCAGACCCCTTCCGGATCGTCGCGGCGCTCTCCGAGCCGGCGACTTTGCCTGCCCGGAAGCCGCTCCCGCTGACTCGCAACCCCTCGGTGAGCTGCTTACGCGAAACGGCCACTCGCTGTCGCGAGGCATGGGCCAAGAGAGAAAGGGAAACATTTCACTCCTGAAACCGAGGTTCACGTCCTCGCCGTTTGGCTCGAAGATCGGGTATGATTCCCTGTCGTACACTGGCGAGAAGACCCTGCATCAAGCAACTGCTGCGGAACTTTGAAGAGTGGACGGTGTTTCTTTCCTGCGGGGGAACGGTTTTTTCTCCGCTCCGAGTGGGCGTGTCCGGGCGTGTGGGATCGTGCATCCTGCCCGCATAGGTGCGTTGATCGGCGGCCTCCTTCACAAGGCATCGGGACTCGTGACAACCACTAGTACCGTCAATAACCCCTACCTCAAAGACCCCGATGTTCTGCTCATGCTGCGGGTGCGTGAGGAGGATGAAGCGGCGTTCGCCCAGCTCGTCGCCACCTACCAGGACCGGTTGATCGGCCTGCTGACCAATCTGGTCGGTGATCGCACGACAGCCGAGGACGTGGCTCAGGAGACTTTCCTGCGGGTCTACCGGGCGCGGCACGGCTATGAGGCGAACGCCAAGTTCTCCACTTGGCTGTTTAGCATCGCCCACAATTTGGCCAGCAACGCCCGGCGAACAATGGGACGGCGCAAGGAGACCCAGCTCGCCTCGGCCCCAGACACCTCGGGGCCACAACCCGGTCCCCAGGCCCAGGCCGTCCCGGAGAAGTCGGCGCTCATGCCGTCTCGCCTGATGGCCAAAGCCGAACTGATGGAAAAGGTCCAGGCCGCGATGGAAACCCTCAACGACCGCCAACGGATGGCACTGCTGCTCCACAAATTCGAGGGAATGAGCTACATCGACATCGGAGCCTCGATGGAAATGACTCCGCAAGCGGTCAAGTCGCTGCTCTCGCGAGCCCGCGATCAGCTGCGAGTGGCTCTGGAGGAGTACGCCCAATGAGTGTTCCTCAATTTCAACAGGCGAGCCGGTGGCCGTCAGGCCCCGGACCTTTTTGTAGCAAGGGCACCGACTGTCGGTCCGGAGGCTCACGCCCTCCGGCTCGCCGATGCGATCAAGTCTCGCGAGGAGGCGTTTCTCATGGATAAACTCAAACGCGTCTCCGTGGAGCACCGCGACAATTTCGTCGCTTACCTGGATGGGGAACTCGGTCCCGCCGAAGCGAAGGATCTCGAACGGGTCCTGTCCGACAGCCCGGTGGCTCGTAAGGATGTCGAACTGCTCGTGCGGACCTACGACATGCTCGACATGCTGCCCCGGCCGCAGGCGACCGTCGAGTTTACTCAGCAGACGATGGCCACGATCAAACTGTCGGACATCAAGCCCGATGTCACGCAGGCCACTTGGTACAAGCGAATGCATCTGGGGATCGTCGCCGCAGCGGGAACGGGACTCCTGGCGGTGACGGGGCTGCTGGCTTACGCGGGCACCAGCCGCTTGGTTCCCACGGAAGAGGATCTGCTGCTACGAGATTTGCAGGTCATCGATAATCTGGATGAGTACAGCCAGATCGGCCAATTTGAGTTTCTGGAACGCTTGCAGGGGCAGCCGACACTGATGCGGGATATCAGCGAAGAAGTGAGGTCGACCAATGGCCGCTAAAACATGGATGGGATGGGGTTTGGCCATCGCGGGTGTGGTCGCTGCTGGACCATTGGTCTTGGGGCGGGGCAGCCCGGCGCTGACAGCATCACATGACGAGATCGCCCGCATGTCCGAGGTGGATCGAACAGCTCTCAAGCGAAAATACAATCAGTATCGTGCCCTGTCGGAGCCGCAGCGGGCGAACCTTCGCACGCTGCATCAGCAAGTCGAAGCCGATCGGGCCAGCGGAGCCCGTTACCTCACCACGATGAACGACTATTGCGACTGGCTGAAGACGATTGACTCCTGGCAGCAGGACGAACTGGCTCACATTGATGACCCTTTGGATAAGGCGAAACGGGTTGACGAGATCTCTCAGGAACGTCAGCAAACCAAATTGGCCCACGAAGCCAGTCAACACGATGAAGGTCCTCTCGGCAAGGGACTTCTCCAAGCTCCGCTGATCCTCACCGAATCGCAGCTGACCAAGGTCTTCGATGTTCTGGCCAAGCGTTCGACGGGCACGACTGAAGAGGAGCAGAAGGCGATCGACAGTCACGTCGGCCTGAAACGGATGGGCTTGCAGGTGAAGGCGCTCAAACGTCAAATCCCCTCACTCGAGCAGTTCTTCCGGTCGATCCCCGACGCCGAGTTGAAGGAGATGATCGAAGCGAGTGGAAACGCAGAGATGCTCGCCTTACTGACGAAATCGAGTGACCAGTCTCATCAGACCCGCGTCAATCTGGCCAAACGCGGAATCCTGTCATCCGTCTACGCCCAGTTTCGACGGGAGTCAGCGTCTGCGACGGATGCCGAGCTGCTAACGTTTTTCAAGACACTCTCGAAAGAGGATCAGGACCGACTGTTGCAGCAGCGGGCCGAGGACTTCAAGTCGGAACTGCGATTGCGTCGCTTGGCGGAAGATCCCGATGTCGCTGAACTCCGAAATCTCGGACAGATGTTTAGCGTGGCGGCGTATCTCGAAGGACTCAACCACCGGGTCGGTTTTCTCCGAGGACCGAACGGGGAAGGTCGCCCCGGGAACGCAGACGGTGATCGTCCGCCGCGCGACGGAGAACGCGGAGGGCCATTCCGTCCCGGGAACGGGCGACGAGGCCCCTTCGGGGATGGTCCACCACAACGTCCTGGCGAGGGTGAAGGCCCCCCACCAGAGCGCCCCGCAGGAGAGGACCGCCCGCCCCCGAACGACCGCCCCTAGCCCGGTGTCGGTCATGAGCCACCGTGCGATGGCCAGGCATTCCCCAGTCCAATCACCAACCCACCCCCACCTCACCGAGTGCCTCGACCGTCGCAGCCAATCCCTCTGTAATCTGTGAAAATCTGCGTAATCTGTGGCTGAACAATCTGCATTGGAGAAACCCGACCCAGACGGATTTGGTCCACAGATTTCGCCGATTATACTCAGCGCGGTGAGAACTGAGACATTTCGTAGGACGGTCGTCCTCGTCCGCCCGTGTGGAAAGCCTCGATGAGCGACGGACGAGGATGTCCGTCGGACGTTTCAATTTGGCCCACGCAAAGGATAGAGCAGTTTCAGAATTGATCTTCAGAAAAGGCAGACAGGCATGTCTGCCCCACGATCAGTGCCACAGACATTGCGGTTTAGCGATCAGTCCGTGAAAACATACCCGCCACACTCCTTCGGAAGTCTGGCGGTACGCGAAATCTAGCCGCTCGCTTCGTCATCAATTCTTGAGATCAATCTGAAGCGTCTCAGCCCCCTTCTGGGGAACTTCGGCAGTCAGGTTTGAGGTGTGAGGTTGAGAATATTTGAGGGGAATCAGTGACCTCGGCTTGCTGGCCTTGGGAGGGGGAGCATCGTGCGCCGATTCATCAATGATCGCAACGGGAGGTTCAATCATCTTGCTGACAGTCACTTTGTATTTCCCAGGCACGGCACCGTCTTCAGGGGGAAAGGCCATCATCGAAAAACCTCCGCTGCTGTCGGTGACCGCAGAGGCCGCAGTGCCTTCATTCGATTCGGGAACAAAAATAATCAAGGCGTCATCCAGTGGCTTTCCAGCGTATGTGACCACTCCTTTCGCGATGGCAGTTTGGGGCCGGTTCGCCTTCGACTTGTCCGTCCCTCCCGAGCATCCCACCAATACGACGACACAACACAACCACCCGTAAACTGAACGCGGCATCACTTCCCCACTCCTCGAAAAAACGGCGGATTCCATCTCGGAATCCGCCGCATTTGAAGTCAACAGACTGGCAATCTCGCCCCCGAGACTAGAACTCGCCGACCACTTCGCCCGATGCACGTGTCCCCAGTGCTCCCCAGACACCGTAAGGACTTGCTCCGCCACCTGTCGCAGCTGGCAAGGCTGCTGCCTGATTTCCGGCGTCGATGTTCTCGCTGATAAAGCGCACGGCTCCATCACCCATCAGGCAATGCACCCCGCCGACGTGCCAACTGCTGGAGTTGAACATTCCCTGATACCAGTGATTGGCGGTTCCCGCCGTGAAGCAGCTCGCCGAATTCGGCGGCGTGGCGGTCGAGAAGGCTGAAAAGTAAGCCGCGCCGTCTCCCCAGCGATACCCACGACTGGTGTCGCCGGCAAATCCACCCGCCGGATAGACACGAGTTGTCTTATTATACAATGCTTGGCATGCGGAAGGTGTCGCTACGGAAAGTGCGTTTGAGACTCCCCCAAAACCGTTCGTCGCTGTGGGAGCTGAGGCTTCCGCCATGGCAATCGTGTTGCTGGAACCGTCCGTGCAATCCCGAAAACCGTAACAGACCAGAGCCCCGAACAATCCACGAGTCTGCACGATAATCGGGGTCGCGGAGCCCGGCATGTCGCCATTCCCGGCGAAGCTATCGCCTGCGCAGAAGACATAGTTACGCTTCCCGCGCAGCGCATTGGCATTGTTCGGAGGTGTCGAGCCCACGTCGCTGGGACATGTCATGACCGGCACTGACTGGGTCCAGGGAGCGATATTGATCCAGGGAGGATTCGAGACGGAACCGGATGCCAGCGCCGCCACCTGAGCAGAGATCGCGTTTTGATCAAAATAGGGCAGCAGGGCGACAACCCCACTGATGCGGGTCCGGAGTGAGGTTCCACCCGCTGGTGCTCCCGATCCTCCCGAGTACGGACAGAACATGTTATACACGTCATGGTAGTTGTGGAGCGCGAGCCCCAGCTGCTTGAGATTGTTCTTGCATTGCGAGCGGCGAGCCGCTTCACGAGCCTGCTGCACGGCGGGCAGCAAGAGAGCAATCAGGACCGCGATGATGGCGATCACCACCAGCAATTCGATCAGGGTAAAACCCCGACGCCTGGGCACAAATCGAGACATGATTTCGGACTCCGTGAGATGGATAGAAAAACGACGAGTGTCGACCAGGCGATTGTAAACCGCTGGTTTTAAGAGTATAGACCGATGAGGAAGCACTGCGTAATCCCTGTCGACGTTTTTTTGTAAATTTGTTGTTAATCATGGATATTCGAGTAGACAAGAGACGCATAAGTGCATGCCACTGGGTCTTGCTTCGTGAGGGGATCGAAACCGGCGAGACAAATGTGAGTCAAACAGAACATGCAACCCATCTCAGTCGGCGTGTCAGAGGAGAATCGATCACGGCTGCAAATATTCCTGTTGGCCGAAGGGGCCCTTTCCCCAACGGGGTTGCACATCATCCTCCCATGGCGGTCACCACCGGTTGCCGGTTCCTAATCCGTGAAAATCAGTGCGATCTGCGGACCCTTCCTCATTCAGTCTTCGTCGGGTGGGACCAGCCTGCATTGAGGCGCAGGCCCACCACATTCGGCGTTGTTCCCGGGAGATGGTGGGCCTGCGCCCAGAGCAGCTGGTCCCACCCTGGCCTGCGCAAAAGCCACGTCACCTGGGCTGGAGTGGGGGGGCGTTTCTGTTCCTGGTTTTGTGTGTGTGTTCGTCACTCCCGGCAGAGACCGCGCAGGGCCACGCTGCCATCTGCACGAGCATCTCTCTGAGCGGGAAGCGTCAGCACCCGAGGTGAGTCGCGTGAGGCAGGGAGCAGGAGAGTGCCTCACGCGAGGGCGCGAAGAAACAGAGCCCGTCCCTTTTCCTCTTCTTCGCGCCTCCGCGCCTTCGCGTGAGACATTCCTGCTCAGGGAGTCGTTGTATAGTTCCCGGATAGACCTCTTCCCCAAACAAGCCGACTTTTGCGCAGGCCGAGCACATTCGACGTTGCTCCCTGGAGATGGTGGGCCTGCGCCCAGAGCGGCTGGTCCCACCCTACGGCTAGTCATTGTTCGCCCCATTCGGGGGTGTTCCAGCTGGGAGTGGATCGGTGCCGCCCCGGTCGAGTTCGTACTCGCCTTCGCGGGCCATGCGATGGAATGACGACCATTCCCAATCGCGGACACTTGACACTAGATTGTGTTTACGCGGGTTCCCATGAATGTATACTCCGCGCGGGGAGAAATGAGACATTTCGTCGGACGGACGTCCTCGTCCGCCCGTGTGGAAAGCCTCGCAGAGCGACGGACGAGGACGTCCGTCGGACGCCCAATCTCGCCCGTGTGAAGTCTAAATCCAACCATGCCACTTCAATCACCGGAGGCCACGTCATGTTCAGGAACTTATTCCTCGCCCTACATTTTCTGCTGCTGGCAGCTGTCGTCGGCAGCGCGAGCACATCAGCAGAGGAGAAGTCCGTAATTGGCCCGAAGCCGGAAATGGCCCGGCCCGACGGTAAGCCAGCGGACATGACGAAGCCGGTGCAGGTGTTCATCCTGCTGGGACAATCCAACATGGTGGGCCTCGGGAAGATTGCCGGGGCGGAGGGTTCACTGGAGAATGCGGTGAAGACGAAGCATCTCTACCCCTACCTCGTCGATGATGCGGGGCTGTGGACCGAGCGGAAGGATGTTCGCAACGTGCGAGTGATGGTCGGCAAGGGCGGCGGCATGCAGCTCTTCAACAATGAGTGGATGACCATCAAGGGCAAGACGATGGGCCCGGAGTTCGGGATCGGGCATCCGGTCGGGAATGCCATCGATGCGCCGGTGATGATTCTTAAGAGCTGCATCGGCAACCGGAGTCTGGGTTGGGATCTCCTGCCCCCGGGCAGCGAACGGTACGAATTGGAAGGAAAGGTTTACGCGGGCTACAAGGATCGGCCCGATTCCTGGGCGATCGACAAGGCCAAGGGCACGGCGACGGAGCCTCCTCCGTGGTTGGATAAGAGCGGCAAGCCGATCGATTGGTACGCTGGCAAGCAATACGACGATGACATCGCCAATGCGAAGAAGGTGCTGGTGGAACTCGACACGTATTACCCTGGGGCCAAGGGATACGAGGTGGCTGGCTTCTTTTTCTGGCAAGGCGAGAAAGACGGCGGAAATGTCGGCCATGCCACTCGGTACGAGCAGAATCTCGTCCACTTCATCAAACAGCTGCGACAGGACTTCGAGGCTCCCCACGCTAAGTTCGTGCTGGCGACTCTGGGCGAGGCGACGAAGGGGAGCAACGGCCAGGGAGGCCAGGTACTCGATGCGCAGCTGGCCGTAGACGGCACGAACGGCAAGTATCCGGAGTTCAAGGGCAACGTGGCCACTGTGTACGCGAACCCCTTGTCGAAGGGCGGCAGCGGCAATAGTCACTACAACGGGAACGCCGAAACCTATATGGATGTCGGTGAAGCGATGGGGAGGGCCATGACGGAGTTGTTGGAGGGAAAGCAGTCAAAATGAGTCCGGCGAACACGCTGCTGTCGCTGCTCTTCGTCCTGACGATGTCTCTGTCGGCTGCTCTCGCCGAAGATGCGGCCGGCGGGCTCGTGGTTCCTCGGAGCGTGCAGTCGGCCATCACAAAGACTTGTCTCGATTGTCATGGTCCCGAAGTCAGCGAAGGGGACGTTCGCTTGGACGAGTTCGAAAGCCTGGCGAAGGATGCTCAGTGAGAACTCCTGAACTGAGAACTGCTGAACAAGGTGTAGGAGCAACTCTTCCTGGGCTGGATGCCCCCGCAGGATACTCCGCAGCCGACTCTGGAAGACTCTGGCGCGCGAGCCGGTCTCCTCACCGGGACTTTGAACGAGTAGGATGCGGCCTTGCACAATCAGCGGGCCAATTCGGGATTCCGATGAGCAGGGAGGTGCGTGATGACGGATTCGAAGACACCGAGTGATGTAGGCACGGGCGAGGCCATTTCGACCCCGGTGGTGGACACGCCGACCGCTACTCCGCCGAAGAAGCCGAGCAAGGGCGGGTGCGGGTGCATGTTGCCGATGCTGGTGCTGCTCGTGCTGGTCGGGTTTGCTCCACAGATTATCATGATGACCAGCTTGCGGAATCAGATTCCCGCGATGCTGATGGCTGAACTGCCACCGGGCGTGGTCATCGGCTCGGCCAGTGTCGGGTGGACTTCGGCGCTGCAGCTGAACGACATCGTGATTCCCGATGACCAGGGTCGGCCATCACTGACGCTCAAGCATGTGACGCTGTCGCGATCGCTGTGGGAACTGGCTCAGTCGAAGGATGATCTGGGGAAGATCGCCGTCGAGAAGCCGGTGCTGAATATCTACATGGACAACGGGGTGACGAACTATGACAAGTTCCTCGCTCGGCTGGCGGCCAAGAAGGGGGGCGTGAAGCGCTCGTTGATCGACCTGCAGCTGATCGAGGGGCAGATCGCGATTCGCGAGGAGTCGCGGGCGATTGCGGCGGCGGCGAAGCCCGCAGTGATCCCGGCCTCTGTGGGCGAAGACATGCCCCCCCTGCTCATGCCCGAGTCTGGTCCCGCTGCGCCACCCGCGCTGGATGAGCCTGCTCTGGCTGAGGAGAGCCCGGTGGTTGAAGCGCCCGCTGAGCGGGCTCGCGCCGAGAAGGTTATCGCTCTCATCGATCTCAAGTCCGCGACCTTCAAGAGCCAACTGGCGGGTGAGGACGAGCTTGTCGGCGAGTTGACAGCTGTGCTGCGTGAGCCCGCAGTCGAGCAGCCGGTGACGGGTGAACTGCGCTGGAATCTGCCCGACGGAGCAGAGACGGGCATCGGCAGCGGCAAGTTGAAACTGGACGTGCCATCGTTGCCGCTGGCGGTGCTGTCGCCGTGGTTGGCCTCGTTCACCTCGGGGCGCGATCTGTCGGGCGAGATATCGCTCAGCACCAATGCCGAGGTCGTGCCCTCCGAGAAGGGGCTGCTGCTCGCCGCTCAAGTCAAGGTGCCGCATCTGGACCTGCGACTGAGTCCCGCCGATGCTCAGTCTCCGCCGTTCCGCTGGGTGGGCGACGACTTGCAGTTGGTCGCGGAAGGGCAAGGCGATCTGGCCGGGCAGCTGTTGACCATCGAATCGGTCCAGCTGCGAACGCCGATTGTGAACGCGGACTTGGCGGGGACGGTGAAGGATCTCCCCGGTCAGGCGATCTGTGGGCTGGTCGGGAGGTGCGATCTGAACCTGGCGGATCTGCTGGCGGGGTTGCCTGCGGAGTGGGCCGACAAGATTCAAGTCGAGGGCTTGCAGCTGGGCGAGATTCGGGTGGAAGGGGCATTGCGCCGAGGCTCGGAGACGGCGAAGGCACCGCTGGATGTCGTCGAGGTCGAGGCTGCGCTGAGTATGCCACTGCGGATCAATGCCGATCTGCAGTGGGCTGCGGCGAATGTGATGGGGTTCAAGTCGGAGCATGCACTCGTCAATGTCGACTGGTCCGAAAAGCAGCTGTCGATTCATCCGAACCGGTTGCCGGTGGGGAGTGGTCAATGGGTCGCGTCGCCACGGATTGAGTTCACTCCGACGGGGAATTATCTCGTCTTCGATGGCGGTCCGGTGTTTGAGAACGTCGACTTCACGCAGGAGATGAGCGAGACTTGGCTGAGGTACGTTTCTCCGTTGCTCGGCTCGGCCACGAGTATTGAGGGCAGTTTCTCGCTGTCGGCCTCGCCACTGCGCGTGGCTCTGGCCCCTCCGCATGAGGGCGACTTCAAGGGGGTCATTGCGATTCATACGGCTCAGGTGGGACCGGGGCCGCTCGTGAAGCAGATCCTGACATCGATCTCGGCCTTGCAGACCATGCTGGGCCGCAATGCCGGTGCCAACGCCAATTGGATGCAAGTGAACCAGCAGCAAGTCCCGTTCGCCTTTGTCGATGGACGGGTCTACCACAAGGATCTAACGGTCGGTCTGGGCGATGTCGTCGTGCAGAGCGAAGGGTCCGTCGGCCTCGACGAAACGATCGACTTCCGGATTACTGTCCCGATCCCCGACAAGTGGACTTCCGGAAAACCGTTACTTGCTAATCTGCAGGGTGAGGTCATCCCGCTGGAGATGCAAGGCACACTCGACCAGCCTCAACTCGACGGCCGAGCGCTGGCCAACTTCGGCAAGCAAATCGGGTTCAAGAGTGCGGGGGGGTTGCTTCAGCAGTTGATCGAGAAGCGACTCGATCAAGAGCCGGACGGGGAGGTGCCAGCCACGCCCCGGCCACGTCGTCAGCGGTGAACGCACGGGCCGTTGTGGGGGGCTGACGCCCAATAGCACTCGAGCAGTTTCAGAGTTCGTCTTCAGTTCGCACAGACAGGAATGTCTGTGCCACTCCTCAGTGGGGCAGACATTCCTGTCTGCCTTTTCTGAAGATCAACTCGGAAACTGCACTGACTTGAGTCACCCGACGCGTCGGGCGAGTGGTCCACCATCTTCAACTTGTGGGCTTTGGCCGATTGCGGAGAGACTTGCTCTTGCGGTCCCATTTTCATCAGGAGTGAAGCATGGGCACGGATGCCCAGCATCTGGTGCGGTTGACGGTGGCGGAGCGGGTGCAGTGGGAGGCAATCGTCACGGATTCTCGGGCGGCGAAGGGGCGGGTGTGGCGGTCACGGATGTTGCTCATGGCGGATGCGGAGGGGCCAGCGTGGCCTGATTCGCAGATTGCGGATGCGTTCGAGGGATTCGACGCGGCCTTGCTCGATCGATCCACAATGGCAGAGCACTGGAAGGAATGTATCCGGCGTCAAGTTGAATTAATGATTTGTAGCAGTGTGAGTGCGAGACACACTTGGCCTTTCCAGCGATGGGACACGGAACTCCGCCCAGGCTCTGCGTCCGAGGAAGTCTGAAACGCAGAGGACGCTGAGAGCGCCGAGGAAGAACAGAGAAAGAGCAGAGCAGAGACGTGCCGTCGACCGGGTGGCAGCCTCACTCAACCCCCAAAGATTCTCCGCGTCCTCTGCGCCCTCTGCGTTTCCACTCTGGTCCTTTGCCTGCCAGAAAACTACCGTCCCAACATGGGGAACACGTCCGTCCCCGTGATGACGCTGGTCCCCCACCAGGCTCCTATGGATTCGGTGCAGCCACGGCCTTCATGGCCAGCGCCGAGAATCACCCGATCAGGAGGAGTCCGCCGACCGATCCTCGGGAACAATCACCCAGTGCGTCTCGTACTCTCGCAGTGCTGTGCGATGATGGGGGCGGGGGGGCCCAGACATGGCCTTGAATGTCTGGTGCGCGCGGGAACACGGGGGATTGAAAGGCGGGGTTGATCTGCGTATTCTCTGATTGACAGGCATCCCCGAGACTCCATGCAGTGTCGGGGCGGCTGCGAGATGACTCTCACATACTGAAAGTCCAACAGCCACCTTCAATCCCGTGGCGAACACTCCCGGAGGATTCCGTTCCTTGAATAAAACACTCCCCCACATCACCGCAGAGACATCGTCCTGCATCCGCCTCAGCCTCGTCGGACTGCTGTTCTGCGCCGCCCTGACGACCGGCCCGTCGCTCGCAGCGGAGGAGAAGACGAGGCGGGTGGACCTGGGCGAGGGGGTGACGATCGAGCTGGTGAGCATCCCCGCTGGCGAATTCCTGATGGGCAGTACGCCTGCCGAGAAAGCCTGGGCCACGGGCATCGAAGGCGGGGCACAGCCGGGGACGGAGCGCGAGTCCTTTGAAGGGCTAGAGCCGCGATTGATGCGAGTGAAAGAGGATTTCTGGATGGGGCGCACCGAAGTCAGCGTCGGGCAGTTTCGCCGCTTTGTCGAGGAATCTGGATATGTCAGCGATGCCGAGAAACCGGGTGGCCATACCCAGTGTTTTGATCCGGAATGGGACGGCTATCACTTGACCAGAAAGGTGGCTCATCCTTGGAAGCCCATGGAAGGCAAAAGCTGGCGTGATCCGAACTTTCAATTTCCGTTGAGCGACCAGCATCCGGTCGTCTGCGTCAGCTGGAATGACGGTCGGTCGTTTGGCGAATGGCTGACGAAACAAGAACGGATAGCGGGCCGTCTGCCGGAAGGATTGGAGTACCGCTTGCCCACGGAAGCCGAGTGGGAGTACGCCTGTCGGGGCGGCAGCCGGGAGAGCACGGCCTTCTGGTGGGGCCATGAGTTGAGTGACGGCGAGGGCCGGTTCAACATCTCCGCGATCGATTTTCTGCCGGGCCGGAAGCGGGTCTGGCCGCTGGCACACGCACCGTGGAGCGACGGTTTTTCGTTTGTGTCCCCGGTCGATCATTATGGGGAGAAAGGCCGAAACGGATTCGGGATGGCGGACATGTGTGGCGGCGTCTGGGAGGTGGTCCTGGATCACTTCGATCCGAAGGGGGGCCATGAAGAGCCATACTTCGTCGATACGAATCCCCGTCCGGTGTGCCGAGGCGGCAACTACTTTGACGTACCCGGCAATGCCCGCTGTGCCGTGCGACTGGGACTGCAAGGCCCCGCCTACTCGGACTCCCGTGACGGCTTCCGATTGTGCCTGGGCACACCACGTCGCGTGAAACCCTGATCAGAAAGTTGTCGGCGAGTATCGATCTGGTAGAACCTGACTGGCGAGAACTGATACAGTGTTCAGTCTCACGGAGGCCATCCGCGAAGTCACACGAACTTTATCTCACCACAGGATCATGCGTTGATGCCTTCCGTTCAGTCCACCTATGACTATGACGTGGTCGTCATTGGGGCGGGGCATGCTGGGATTGAGGCGGCTTTGGCTGCGGCTCGGATGGGGTGCAAGACGGCACTGCTGACGATGAGCGTTGACATGGTCGGGGCGATGAGCTGTAACCCGGCGATTGGCGGGGTCGCGAAAGGGCAGATCGTGCGCGAGATCGACGCCCTCGGCGGTGAGATGGGCCGCTGCATCGACGCGACTGGCATCCAGTTTCGGATGCTGAACATGGGCAAAGGGGCCGCCATGCACAGCCCCCGCGCTCAAGCCGATAAGAAGGCGTATCAGTTTCTGATGAAGCGAGTGGTCGAGGAGACGCCGGGGCTGTCGTTGCGGCAGGAAGTGGTGGAGGGGCTGGGGAGTCGGGAGTCGGGAGTCGGGGATCGGGAGCCAGAAGCAGAGGGATCACACGCATCGAGGGATGCTTCCTGCTCCCGACTCCCGACTCCCAACCCCCGACTCACAGTTCGCGTGCGTGGCGGTGCCCTCTACCGCGCCCAAGCGGTGATCGTCACCACGGGCACCTTCCTCCAAGCCATCATGCACACCGGCGAGGCGAAGTCGGCGGGCGGACGGGCGGGAGAGGGCACCACGGGGACGCTGTCGGATGACCTGCGGCGGCTGGGCTTTGAACTCCAGCGGTTCAAGACCGGGACGCCCTGCCGGATCAATGGGCGGACGATCGACTTCAGCGGGCTGCTGGAGCAACCGGGTGATGTCGATCCCACACCGTTTTCGTTCTTGACGCACTCAATCACGGAGTCTCAGTTGCCGTGCTGGCTGACCGAGACCAATCACGAGATGCACGAGTTGATCCGCCAGAACCTGCATCGGGCCCCGATGTACAGCGGGCAGATCCAATCGACCGGTCCGCGCTATTGCCCGAGCATCGAAGACAAAGTCGTGCGGTTCGCGGACAAGACCTCGCACCAGATATTCCTCGAACCCGAGGGACGTAACACTCACGAGTTCTATTGCAACGGCATCTCGACCAGCCTGCCTCGCGATGTCCAAGACCAGATGGTGCGCTCGATCAAAGGCCTCGAACGGGCCGAGATTATGCGCTACGGGTACGCTGTGGAGTACGACTTCGCCCCGCCGACCCAGCTCTACCCCACCCTCGAAACCAAGCGCATCGCGGGGCTCTACTTCGCCGGGCAGATCAACGGCACAACCGGATATGAAGAAGCTGCGGGGCAGGGGTTGATCGCGGGCATCAATGCCGCCTTGAAGATCAAGGGCGAAGAGCCGCTCATTCTCGACCGCAGCCAGGCGTACCTCGGCGTACTGATGGACGACCTCGTGACCAAGGGGGTCGACGAGCCGTACCGGATGTTTACCTCGCGAGCCGAGTTCCGGTTGCTGCTGCGGCAGGACAACGCGGATCGACGGCTCACTCCGATTGGCGAGCGAGTCGGATTGGCCAGTGCCGAGCGGTGCCGACGACATGCCGAGTACGAGGGCGAACTGGCTCGCGGGTTGGCAGCACTGACCAAGCTGCGGCATGAGGGATCGACGTTGGAAGAGTGGCTGCGACGACCGGAGATGACGATCGAGTCGGTGACGGGGCTCTCGTCGGAATTTGCGGAACTCGTTCTCTCCCCGCGCGCGAAGCAACAGCTGGAGATCGAGGTCAAGTACGCGGGTTACATCAACCGCCAACAAAAAGAAGTCAACCGTCAGGACAAGATCCAGGCCGTCCGCATTCCGGAGACGTTCGACTTCCGGGCGGCCCCTCAGCTGCGACACGAGGCTCGGGAGAAATTCCACAAAGTCCGTCCGCGTGATCTTGGTCAAGCCAGTCGCATCAGCGGGATCACCCCCGTCGACCTGTCTGTGCTGCTGATGTACATTAAAGAGCCGGGTCGCTTGGCAACATTGCCCCAGTGAGTGAGTGAATCAGCCCTGAGGCGGAGGTTTCACCCGCGAGGGAATCTTTGGCAACCGGGCAAGTATCTGAAACAGGTGCGAAGGAGGGCAAACGCCGCCAATTTCCAAGATATGAGCAGGATCGATCTCAGCGATCCATTCACACATAACCACGCATTTTTTCCTCAGTCCGGTCACGGGATGCTTCTGGGGATGCCAAGGCAAGACCACTTGATTCACAGGAAGTGGCTCGTTGAATGTCGATGACGCCGCTGCGACGTAAATCGTCCCGCCCGGCAGGATTTCATTCGACGGAGTCAGAACCACAGCCGGTCTGGTTTTGGGATTTCGTCCGGCTGGGTCGACCAATTCGACCCAGACAATGCTGCCTTGCTGTAAAGCCACCGCGAGCCTCTAAAAAGGAGACTCAGCTTCGCCCTCGAACCACTCTCGGGGTGGACGATGAGTTTCGGCCAGTTGCTTCAGTTCCTGATTGGTCAACTCTCTGAGCGGGCGTAACCGCTCGGGGCGTTCGAGGGGCCGCTCCGACAAGAAACCACGGAGCACAGAGAAACTGACAGAGCCTGTGAACGCTGAGGTGGCGAGTCCAGGAGGATGCTCGATGTGGTGCTGAAGGATCAATCCTTCAGCGGCTATCGTGCTGGTCATGGCTGATCTCCGGAAGCGGCTTGGACGAGAATGAGGCGACGCTCGATGAGGAACTCCTGATTCGCGAACAATTTCAAACGATACTCGCCGGGACTGGGGAATGTCACCTCGGACACCTGAAACGCGATTTCGAGAACGATCCGTGGATCTTCCACCTCCACCAACTGCTCCAACTCGAAGATCGGCTCCCGTTCGTCATTCACATCAGTCAACTCCAGTTTGACTGAGAACTGGCCGATCCCGTCCGTCAGTGAAACATAGACTCCCAGCGACGGATGAACGAGTGGGAATGAGGTGCCGCCAATCACCGAAAACGTACCAATCAGCGTGTTCTTCCCCGAATAGGGATCACGCCAGACGAAATCGCACACAACCATTGCCAGAGGGTAAGGAGTGACAGTTCCCATCGATCTTCTGATTTGACCTCCCACACAGGAATTGAACCAAACGATTCGATTCGGAACAACACACCCATTGTGATACCGTTGCACGCTTCTCAGGAATCATCTCTTTGGAATCATAACTCGACCAAGTGGAATGCACACTTCAGGCCCACCCAGCGGATGGAGCGGCAGGAATTGATGCTTTGGGGGAGTTCGCACTGAATAGTCCAATTCTTCCCAATTTGTTGCCGCACTGGATTTTGTGGCGAACGATTCTTGAGAATGCGGCGTCTCTTTTGGGCTAGCGGTGGAATTTCACCGGCCGTTGCCTTACGATTTTGATTCGTCACTCCCGCGAGTATCCCCCTCGGGCCTAGAGTGGGATCACAACCGGGAATAGGAAAGGTGCCCCATGGCGCTGTTAATCATTCGACTGCTCTACGCCTTTGTGTGCATCGGCGCGACGGCTGCGTTTTGCTTTGGTGAGAACTCAGCTGCTCCGCAAGTAGTTGTGACGCATCAGGTTCCAGCATTTTTTTTCATCACACTGATGGCTTTGTCAATCCTGTTGATTGATGTTTTGCTTCCCAAGAAGCGCGTCGAAGTGATCTCCGTGATCTACTTCGGACTACTGATTGGGATTCTGCTGGCCCATCTGCTGAATCTGGCACTCGGGCCGCTGTTTGGGAGCCTGGGGTCGGAGGGCAAGAACTTTCAAGCCGGTGTCACGATGCTGACCCTGCTGATCCTGCCGTACCTGTGCATCACGTTCATGATGCAAACGAAGGATCAGTTCCGGTTTGTGATCCCTTACGTCGAGTTTGAACGCGAACTCAAGGGGGGACGCCCCATGGTCCTCGACAGCAGTGCGCTCATCGACGGGCGAATCGCCGACATCATCGAGACGCATGTCGTCGATTCGCAGCTCGTGGTTCCGCAGTACATCCTGCAAGAGATTCAGGACATCGCCGATAGCCACGACAAAGTTCGGCGGACTCGTGGAAGACGCGGCTTAGATATCCTCAAGAAGCTTCAGCAGGATCCGAAGATCGAGGTCAAGGTCGTCGAGACCGACGCTGCCAAGGGGAAATCGGTCGACCAACGACTGATCGAGACCTGCAAAGCGTTCAACGGTCGTCTGGTGACCAATGATCTGAACCTCAACAAGCTGGCGACGGTACAGGGGATTCAGGTCGTCAATCTGAACGATGTCGCGAATGCCCTCAAGCCCCGCTTCATCCCCGGCGAAGCGGTGCGGATCAAGGTCATTAAGGAAGGCGAAGGGTACAATCAAGGGGTCGGGTATCTCGACGACGGCACGATGGTCATCATCGAAGCGGGATCGAAAGAGATCGGCAACGATGTCGACACCGTCGTCACCAGTGTCCTGCAAAACAGTGCTGGCCGCATGTTGTTCACCCGTCTGGCTGAGGTCAAGCAACCGTAGGCGATGTGGCTCCGCGACTCGCTCTCCGTGGGATAGGCTTCCAGCCTGTCATCTCTGCCGGACTCGCCCTGGATTGAGCTGTCGCTGTCCCTCGCCAGAGGGCGGGAACGCCAGCCAGTTCGCCCACGTTCTGGCGAACGTCGCGACGAAGAAATGTCTCAGTTCTTCCCGCGTGAAGTATCAAAGAACTGACAGGCTGGAAGCCTATCCCACGCACCACCGGACTCGGAGAGTCCGGTGACTTAGGAGAAGTGCCGCGTGAGTATTGATCGAGATCGACTCCTGCGGGCCACAGACCGGGCCATCCAGCATCTGCTCGCCCAGCGAAACATCGCTGGCCACTGGGGCGGCGAACTCTCCACTTCCGCCCTCTCGACCGCCACAGCTGTGATGGCGCTGCATCAGTTCTCCCAGCGAGCGGCAAACGTGAGCCTGTTGAGTCCCGCGAGTTCTCGAAAGGCTCACGCCTGCCGCTCGCTGATTGAGCGTGGGACCGGTTGGCTGCTGGCGAATCAAAACTCCGATGGCGGCTGGGGCGATACATCGAAGAGTTTCAGTAACATCTCGACCACGATGCTGTGCCATGCCACTCTCGTCGCGACGCGGTCGATCGGAGCCGATGCGAGCTTCACGACGCTCTCGCAGAACACATTGGTCTCACGGGATGAAGTGATCGCGCGAGGAGCTGCCTACATCGACAAGGCGGGCGGCATCCCCGCCCTCATCGCCCGCTACGGCAAGGACAAGACCTTCTCGGTCCCGATCCTGACGCACTGTGCTCTCGCCGGATTGGTCCCGTGGACCAAAGTGCCACGCCTCCCGTTTGAACTCGCCTGCATCCCCGCCCGCTGGTATGCAGCTGCGAAGTTTCCGGTAGTGAGTTATGCCTTGCCCGCGTTGATTGCGATCGGGCAGGTCCGGCACTTCCACGGGCCGACTTGGAACCCGATCACTCGGGTTCTGCGCTGGCTGGCCCGCGACCGTTCCCTGAAGGTGCTGGAGAAGATTCAACCGCCCCACGGTGGGTTTCTCGAAGCGGCTCCTCTCACGAGTTTCGTCTGCATGAGCCTCGCTGCGATGGGGCTGACCGATCACCCGGTCGTGCAGCGTGGGATCGACTTCCTCGTGAAGTCGGTCCGCCCGGATGGCAGCTGGCCGATTGATACGAATCTGGCGACCTGGGTGACGACGTTGGCCGTGAATGCCCTTGGCGACGATCTTCCCGAAGAGGGGCGACCGCCAATTCTCCAGTGGCTGCTCGACCAGCAGTACCAGGTGACGCACCCTTACACCAACGCCGCTCCGGGCGGGTGGGCGTGGACTGATCTGCCAGGTGGAGTGCCCGATGCAGATGACACGCCGGGGGCAATCCTGGCGGTGGCCATGTTAGGGCAGCGGGCCCCCGACGTAAGTCGGGGGAGTACGTTGAGCGATGAACAGGGTGAGTCGACCGAAAGCTCCCGCCCCCTCACACCAGCCCTCTCCCCCACAGTCGATTCTGCTCCGAGGTCCGAGCCGAATGTGGGGGAGAGGGAGCAGAGTCCGGAGCCGATTCGCGGGATGGACATCGAGAGTAGTTCGCAGATCGACAGGAGCCTCGCCCTCTCGAAATGCCTCGACAGGATGGATCAGGCCATTCGCTGGCTCATCGATCTCCAAAACCGCGACGGTGGCTTTCCGACCTTCTGTCGCGGCTGGGGGACGCTGCCGTTTGATCGTAGCTCGCCGGATATCACCGCGCATTGCCTGCGAGCGCTCCATGCCTGGTTGCAACCCCCGAAGCCCGAGGATGATCCCGACTTCATGTGGGCTTGTGGCCTGGATGATCTCCAGCACCAGGCCCTCGAAGCGATCCGCAGGGGAGAAGTTTTTCTGTCGAAGGTTCGACGCCCGATCGGTTCCTGGCTCCCACTCTGGTTCGGCAACCAGCATGTGCCGAATGACGAGAACCCGGTCTATGGCACATCCCGTGTCTTGCGTGCCTTCTCGGAGTTAGCAGCGACCGACCCTGATATTTGGCCCATCTATGCCCAGAGTGGCGCCGACTGGCTCTACTCCGTCCAGAACCCGGACGGCGGCTGGGGCGGAGACGCTGGGGCTCCTTCGACTGTGGAGGAGACAGCTCTCGCCCTCGACGCCCTGCTCAACGCCCCGGTCGAAGAGGCAGACAAGAATGTCTGCCCCACGCAGCCACTCACCCTCAGCCCCTCTCCCGGTGGGGGAGGGGAGCCAGAAGTCCCCACCCTCAACTCTCAACCCTCAACCCTCAACGCTCCCCTCGCGCGCGGCGTCGAGTGGCTGATCGCCCGCGTCGAGGACGGCACCTGGACCACTCCAACCCCGATCGGGTTCTACTTCGCCAAGCTCTGGTATTACGAAGCCCTGTACCCGGTCGTCTGGACCGTGGCCGCCCTGCGGAGGGCCGCACAAGTCTCCACCCAGTCCCCCGTGTGTCTATCAGAGAAGTCGGCAGCCCCAAAACCTGTCGCCCCTCCCCCACAATAGCTCGCGCCACCCGAAGGAGAACTTTCGCACGCCCCAGACAGGCACAATGGAAACGCAAATGACACAGCGCGGCATCGCCGCATCCCAGTGATCTGTCGCCCTCCGAACTGTCGACTCGTCGGGTGGTCTCCGCCGGTTGAACAGAGTGATCGGCTGGGATTCAATCTGTGTAAATCTGTACAATCTGCGTACGTACGAACTCTCCACTCAATCGCAGCTTCGCCCAAGGGAGATGCGGTACACAGATTTCCCAGATTTTCACAGATTCCAGAGCCCGCAAGGCGGCGACAGGTGGCTGTCGAACGAGAGGGGCCTCCGTAATTCTCTCAGCATACCCAGACTGAAATGGTTTGCAGTGCAGAGACGGCAGAGACAGCGATTCCTGCGGAACTCTGCGTCCTCCGCGCCCTCTGCGTTTCACACTTTCCGTGACGCTGGATCGAACGATTCCCAGGGCAGCTGGGTTCCAGAGATCGCACTCTTCCGGTGCCTGAGGATCTGTGAGGAAACTCTGCCGAGTTTTCTGAGGCACACGGCGGTCCCTCTGTCACACGTGATGCGTTCGCGAAGTGGTACGAGTCTCGATAGAATGTGAATACCTCACCCCGATTTGCCCTCTCACTGGCGTTTTCATGGCCAAAATTGCAGCCAAAAGCTCCACGAAGTCGCGTCACTACTGGCTCTTCAAGTCCGAGCCGGAAGCGTACTCGATTGATGATTTGGTACGTGACGGCACGACCATCTGGGACGGAGTCCGGAACTTTCAAGCTCGCAACCTGCTCCGGGACGAGATTCGTATTGGGGACCGCGTGCTGTTTTACCACAGCAATGTCGAGCCGATGGCCATCGTCGGTACGATGGAAGTCACCAAGGCGGGTTACGGCGACTCCACGGCCCGCGACAAGAAAAACGACCACTACGACCCCAAAAGTACGGTCGAGAACCCGATTTGGTTCATGGTCGATGTGCGGCTGCGGAAAAAGTTTGAGAACCCCGTCACGCGCGACATGCTGAAAGAGTGTTCGGACCTGGGCGAAATGGTCGTGCTGGAGAAGGGGTCGCGGCTCTCCATTCAGCCCGTGACCGGTGATGAGTGGCGGGCGATTCACGCTCTGGCCGGTGAAAAGCCAGACTGAGGCTGGTCCACGTTGCTGTGAAAATCCGCTTGGGGAGTCTCACGCATGGCCCAAGTCTTCATCCCCGCCTCGCTACGGTCCCCAGCGGAAGGCGCGCGGGTGATTGAACTACCCGGCCAAACCGTACGGGATCTGGTTCTGGCCCTCGAAGCCCAGTATCCATTACTGGTCGGGCGGCTGCGCGAGGGGGATAGCTTGCGTCCGGGTCTGTGCGTGGCCATCGATACGCGGGTGAGCATCCAGGGCCTACGACAGGCCGTAACTCCTCAGTGCGAGGTCCACTTTCTGCCGACCATCGGCGGCGGGTAAGCCAAGATCAGGCGAGCTAGGCGGGGGGCGCCCCCCGCGGGGTGAGAACGCCCGCACAACACACGGGGGGCCCC
>JANPCU010000179.1:0-26651 GCA_031431195.1 Planctomycetota bacterium
CCAGTCCGGGGGCTGACGCCGCCCGGCTCGCTGGCGTTTGAGTCGGAGGCCAGCTGACCACGCCAGACGGAGCCCTGGCGTTCACCAACTCGACAGCCATGAAAACGCCGTTTCACTGGGCCACGATGAAGCTCTCTCTCCGTCTCTCCGTCTCTCCGTCTCTTCTTCTCTTCTTCGTGTCCTTCGCGGCCTTGGTGTTCAGTTCCCGTTCCTTGAGGCCGTCAGAATCGGGAACACCAAGATCGCCATGGACGCGAAGGGGGAGCATGACATGGCCGGGGAATCGTCCGTGACCTCAATTCCCAGGCCTCGGCAATGACAGCTCGGCTGCGCTGTGAAATCTGTGGACCAATCATCGGGGTCTGATCTTCACCGGAGAGTGGACACCGAGAATGTTTGTGCGCTGCGCAAACTTCGAGCGACTTTCCCAAACCTCCTCGGTGGCCACACGGCGAGGACTTGGCCGCAAGAAACTCGACAAGCGCAAAAGAGACGGACCGTCCGCTTTGCGCTGTTTGAGTTTCTTGCGGCCATCCTTCGGGGCATTCGTGTTCGATCGCGGCTACGCCGCGCTGGGCCCTCTGCGTTTTCATTCTGATTCTTTCGACTTTCTTGAGGCACACAAAGTGGCAAGCACACGGCATTGAGCGGTGTTCGATCACTCTTGGATCGTGGGGAGCAAAATGCGAGAATCCGAGAACGAGCGTGACGCCTGCGCGGGGCCAGCGAGGTAGGCACACTAGTCACACTTGGGGGAATTCATTCAGAGACAACGGCATGAAACACGGCTTGGCATCCCGCAGCTATCTGATTCGACTGCTCATCGTGACCACCGGAGTTGGACTGCTGGCTGTTGTCTGGACTCAGTTCGGAGCGGGTGACTCGCCGCTCCTCTCCGTGGGTGAGTCGGCTGTCTCACCTCGCGCGGTTCCGGCGACCCAGAGCAAGATATCTCCGACTCCGGGAGTTCCCGTTACTCCCGGGCAGGTGCTTGTGACTAAGACAATAACGGCTTCCACTCCGGGTGCGGCCCAGCCGAATAGCCCTGACGAGGAGTTGAAGGCCAAGTTCCTCGGGATTTGGACGCATTCGGAAAACGGGGATCACTGGATCGAGAACCGTTCGGATGGCACGGCTCGCATGCTGCTGAAACTCGATTTTTTCGCGTCATTGCTGTACGGCAAGCAGGCCCACATGGATCTGACCTGGGATGTGAAGGACGGGGTGTTGACACATACGGTCGTGAGTGGGACACCCGTGGCCAATGTGAACAGCATTATCAAAGACTACGGCAAATCGCGTCACTATACGATTCTGGAAACCACCCCCGAGCGCATGCTGTTGCAATCGCTGACCGACAAGCAGAAGGATTTGTGGACCCGAGTGCCCGCACCGCCGGAGTGGAAGGCTGATCTCCCTGCCGAGCCGATGGGCACAGGGCAGAAACGATAGCGGTTTCAGGCGAGTCATGGGCGACGCTGTCCTGAGGAAACGGCGTCTGACACGCTGCCGGAGTCGTGAATTGCCGGATGCTCGCCACGACTCACCTGCATCTCAAGCATCGGTGGTCACGCCCGACCTCTTGAATCTGTGAAAATCTGTGTCATCTGTGGACAAACTCTTCGTTCTGGAGCAGCTCAATTCAGGAAGCATGGGTCCACAGATTTAACAGATTCGCACAGATTGGTTCACTCGATAATTATGCGATTTGAGGTTTTGAAGTGTAGGGGATTGATTCACAAAACGGTAGTTGCCGAGCAGTGTCAAGCTGCCCGGAATTCGCTCGTTTCGATCGGGAACTGACCACACTCGCCTCACGCTGCTTGACGCATGCGAGACGGTTTCCATTCGGTGCCGGTGTATTCCTGGACGAGTTCTCGCAGTGCGAGCAATGTCGTCTGGGTCTCGCCGGTGGCCGCCTCGGCGAGCTGATTGATTCGCGAGATCATTTCCAGCACGGGTGGGGCCTGCTCACTGTTGCCACAGAAGATCTTCTCGTGAATCTTCTTGGCGCCCGTCTCAGTTTCATAGAACAGCTCTTCGAAGAGCTTCTCGCCTGGCCGTAGTCCCGTGAACTCGATGTCGATGTCTTCCGGATAGCGCAGGCCAGACAACATGATCATGTCTTTAGCGAGGTCGACGATCTTCACCGGATCGCCCATGTCGAGGATCAGTACATCTCCCGTGGTGCCGATGGCTCCAGCCTGGATGACCAGTTGGACCGCTTCGGGAATCGTCATAAAGAACCGCTGCATGTCCGGATGCGTGACAGAGATTGGCCCTCCGCTTTCGATCTGCTTGCGGAATGTCGGAACGACGCTACCCATCGAGTTCAACACGTTGCCAAATCGAACCGTGATGAAGCTCGTGCCGCCGAGTCGAGAGAGCGACTGCACATATTTCTCGGCGATCAGCTTTGTGGCCCCCATCACGCTGGTGGGGCGGACGGCCTTGTCGGTCGAGATCTGCACGAACCGTTCGACGTTGTGACGGCGGGCCGCATCCGCCACGGCCTTCGTGCCGAGGACATTATTGGTGATCGCGGCCTGCGGATTGTCTTCCATCAGCGGGACATGCTTGTAAGCAGCTGCGTGGAAGACGATGTGGGGTTGATACTCGGAGAACACGCGGTTCAATGTGGTTTCGTCGAGAATGTCGGCGACGAAGTAGCGAATCTGGTCGGACGCCCCCTCGCGTTTGACGAACTCCTGCTCCATCGTGAAGACGCCGAACTCGGACTGGTCGTAGATCAGCAGCATCTCGGGGTTGAGATCGAGCAGCTGGCGGCACAGTTCGCTGCCGATGCTGCCTGCTCCGCCGGTAACCATGACTCGGCGGCCGGTGACGTAGCCCTGAATCGATTCCATGTCGAGCCGATTGGGTTCCCGCCGGAGCAAGTCCGACACGGTCACATCACGAGCGGCCAGCTTGAAGCGACCGACCACCATCTCTTCGACGGTCGGGATGATGTGGACATTAATCTTGGCTTCGGCACACTCGCGGAGAATCGAGCGCACGACTCGACCGGGAACGCTGCCGGGGATGAGCAGGTCGCGGGCTTTCGACTCTTTGCAAATCGTCTCCCACCCTCGCGACGGGTTGTGGACGCTGACTCCCGCGATCAGGGAAGAGTGCCGACTGGCCGACTCTGACACAAAGCCAACCACCCGGAAAGGCAGGCGAGTCGAGTGCATCGCACTCAGCATTTGCAGGATTCCGATCGACTGTGAATCGACTCCGTAGATCAGGGTCCGGCTGCGCCCCTTCTTCTGAATGAGCGGAGACAGAATCTCCATCCAGGCCCGGTAGGCAAATCGAATTGTGGTCAGTAAGAGCAGCGAGAGTGCCGCGTCGACGAGCAATATCGAGCGAGGAATGGCGATCGATTCCGGAAGCAGCAGATTGCCGATCAACAGTGACGCCAGCGATCCGACAGTTCCCAGCCCGACGAACACGAGATCTAGGACGGAGACATACCGAAATGTCCGACGCCATTCCGCCGTCGCCCAGCAGGCTGCGAACTTGACCAGCAGCACCAGTGGCAGGGTATTCCAGAAGACCTCTCGAAACTGCGCGGGCACCTCGAAATCGAAACGGAGTGCTGTTGAGGCCGCGTAACAGACGCAGAAAACCAACGCATGGATGGGTAGAATGGCGGCGAGGCGGTGCTTCATGAATCGTGAACCCGAGTACACCGGCGACCCTGCGCAGTTCTCGTCGACGGGAGTCGACGCAGCACCTCCGTCCGGCAACCGACTCATACGAGGAACGATTTCCGCGATTAAGGGGTGTTCGGGATGTGGGCGGTGGTCACTCACTCTGCATCGCTCATTCTTCGAGGGGACTTGACAGGGAACGATTCAAAACCGCGAGAACAGTAGATCCGGGGCTGTCGACCAGCGGTTCCAGCCAGTCGAAGCCCTTGCCGCACAACACTAGAGAGACTAGGCAGCCCGGCTCGCCTTAGTGATTGTGGCTGTCTGGAGGGTGTCGGCAATACGTTGCCCCATCTCTTGCAGATGCTCGACCCCCAGTGTCGGATGCACCACGAACATCAGACTTCGTTCACCCAGACCGCGCGACACCAGACACGGCTGCTCGGGGGCGAGGCCCGCGTTTTCGAACGCCCGTTCCAGATAGATTTCGGAGCAGCTCCCCACTCCGCAGGGCACCCCACGTGCCTGGAGTTCACGCACAATTCGATCTCGACTCCACCCCTCGGCCAGACACTCGGGACGAATGAACGCATAGTGCTTGTAGCAGCTGTGATATTGGTCTGGTCCCGGGGTGGGGACGCTAACAAGATCGCAGTGCGACATGGCCTGCGTGAGAATGGCGGCATTGCGGCGACGGAGGTTGACCCATTCGGGAAGTCGAGCCAGTTGAACGCGCCCGAGAGCCGCTTGCATCTCGGTCAGTCGCCAGTTGGTGCCGATGGAGTCGTGCAACCAGCGGAAGATCCCCGTGTGCGGGGTGTTGTAGACGGTGTCCCAGCCTTTGCCGTGATCTTTGTAGCTCCAGGCTTTCTTCCATAAGGCTTCATCATGGAAAGTCACCAGTCCTCCCTCACCTCCGGTGGTGATGATTTTGTCCTGGCAAAACGAGAAGCATCCCACATCGCCGATGGAGCCGACCGGACGCCCCTTGTCAAAGGCTCCGTGGGCTTGGGCGCAGTCTTCGATGACACGAATTCCTAAAGGGCGACAGAGGGCCAAAATCGGGTCCATGTCGCAGGGCCAGCCTGCCAGGTGGACCAGGATCACCGCCCGAGTCCGCGAGGTGAGTAATGGCTCAATCGTCTTCGCCGAGATGTTCTGGCTGGTCGGATCGACATCCGCGAAAATGGGTCGAGCCCCACGAGTCACGACACTGCTGGCTGTCGCCAGAAATGTCCGGCAGGGGACGATGACCTCGTCGCCGGGACCGATGTCGAAGGCTTCCAAAGCCAGTTCGATGGCATTTGTTCCATTGGCCACAGCAATGGCGTGGGGAACTCCCAGTGACTGGGCGTATTCGGCTTCGAACTGGCGGCACACATCCCCGGTCCAGTAGTTGACCTTTCCGGAGCGCAAGACCTGCTCAACAACCGCAATCTGCTCGTCATCGTAGACTGGCCATCCGGGCCAGCCATGCACAGAGATTCCGTTAGGCGCAGCAGAGACCGCTGCCCCAGAGGACGTGGTGAGAGCCATAGTGTGGGTTGGGAAAGGCGCTCGACACGGACGTATCGAGCAAAGGGAGGGCACCGGCAAGAGCTGCCGAACAATTGATGGGTTTTTTAGGCCACGATCCACTCAGCAGTCAACGCGATTTCCTCAATGTCGAAACACTCGGAAACCCGATTGTAAGAAGGGAAATTAGTCGGGAACTGTTTCTTTCGAGATCTTGGCCTTCGCCCGTAACGACAACACGGTCTTGTTCCACAGCTGCTCGCCCAGCACCTTCAAAACCTCTGGACGGGCATCTTCCAGGCTTAACTCGCCCGGCTGTCGCTCGGTGATCTGGACGAGATGCACCCCCACTGTCGAGCGGACTGGAGCGCTCAGTTCACCCGGTTTTAAGGCGAATGCCGCTCCCCTCACGGGTGCCGGGACACTCCCCTGATAGCCAATCCAACCGACATCGCCGCCAGCCTTCGCACTCGGTCCGGTGGAGTGAGCGGCGGCGGCGGCGGCGAACTCGATCTTCCCGGCAGTGATTTGTGGTTGCAGGTCGGCCAGTAACTTCTCGGCCTCGTCCCATTCGGCGGGCGTCGCTGACGCCGGGAGACCACGCACGATCTGGCGGAGGCGGACTTTGGTGCCGTCAAATTGCTCGCGGTGCGATTCGAAGTATGGTCGAATCTCTGTGTCGGTCACGGTGCGGGACACATAGGCTTGCCAGCTCACCGACAACTCGGCGGCGTGTCGCACATCGTCTTCGGTGAGGTGGAGTTTTCCCAGCACCGCTTCGACAGTGTCGCCTCCGCTCGCGATCCCCATTCGAACGAACTGGACGAGGTTCTCGACATCTTCAGCGAGAGGATTGGTCCCTTTGGCAGCCACAAACTTCGCCACCAGGGTCCGATCAATCACCCGCTCCAGAGCGGCGTTCCGATCCTCTGGAGTCGGTTGCCGATTCCCGGAGATCAATAACTCCAGGTCAACATCCCGTTGCCAGACCGGGTGGCCATTGACGGTCGCTCGCCGGAGGGATGGGGCCTCCGCGGCACAGACCGTGATGCCCATCAGACACATCACGACCACGGCATTTGAAATCGTCCAGTTCCGTCTCACCTGATCGATTGGCATGGCATCCCTCCCGGAGATCCCGGCGACGCAGTCGGTCGCTCAGGCGGGAGGAATCTTATCGAGACGCATGAACTCGGGTCACGCCTGAATCGATTGTTTCGTTTCCAACTCAACAGAATCGAATTCGGTGTTCAGCTGCATCAGCTGATCGTACAGGTTGTCCAGCAGCTTCATGTCCGGAGTCGAGAGACTCAAATCGGAGTGATCTGCTGGGCTGGATGGCAGCGAATTGCCCTCATTCGGCATTTTAAAGCTCATGCTACTGAGTGACATCACATGCCGATCCAGACGGGTTTGCACATGCACTTTTTCATCATGATCGATCTTCTCTTCGCGCTGCGTGCCGGTTAACTCCAGAGCAATAAATGCCAGGAATCCCGCTAGCCCGCAGGAGAGGACGTACGGAGAGAGGCTTTCGGAGACGATCTTTCCGACAGTCAGACCGATCAGGAATCCGCTCAGAATGAGAATCGTCGACGCACTGATGATTTGCGTCTCACCCTTTTTCTTGATGTTCATCTTCACACTCGTCTCAAAGACCAAGGCGACCATCTGCTGCCACCCCATATGTCAAGGGTAGGTCACGGTCCAGAGGTCGTCAAAAGGAAACTTCGGTGGTGTCGGGGAAACAGTCATGATTCCCGAAACCGACTCCGGATGGTTACAACACGTGTACTGGATGGCTCTGACATGATGACAACACCCTCCGATTGAAACTCTCGTGCCTCTCGACCCCTTACTGCATGATGAACAGCTGTGCGAAGCTCTCCAGACCTTGCTGGAGCAGGTGGAGCAAGGGGGGACCGTGAATTGGACGGAGGTCAACTCGCAGCATCCCGAGCTGGTGGGTGAGTTGCGGGAACTGATGGGAGCCGCTCAGCTGGCACAGGCACTCGGGCGCACTCCCACGGGTTTGGCAGACGGATTTCCGGCGGCGACCACAGTGACAGCACCTGTGGGGTTTGCCGATTACGAACACCTGACCGAGATCGGGCGCGGTGGGATGGGCGTCGTCTACAAGGCCCACCAGCGGAGCCTGAACCGCGATGTGGCCCTCAAGATGATGGTCCGGGGAGTCTTCGCCACGCCCGATGACTTGCGCCGCTTTCGCACCGAGGCTGAGTCGGCGGCCAAGCTCACGCACCCGCACATTGTCTCCGTGTTCGAGGTCGGCGAGCAGGCGGGACTGCCCTACTTCAGCATGCAGCTCGTGTTGGGGGAAACCCTCGCCGAACGGATCAGCCGTAGTCCCCTCGCTCCGCGCGAAGCGGCGGCACTGTTGATTCCGGTTTGTCGGGCGATTGCTTACGCACATCGCAGCGGGGTGCTGCACCGAGATCTGAAGCCCTCGAACATCCTGCTCGATCGCGAGGACCATCCGTATGTTTCCGACTTTGGTCTGGCCCGGATTGTGCCGGACTCGGAACTTTTGTCTAGGAAAGCCCAGGGGTTGCCACCCCTGGGCTTGGCCCCCACTGTGGACGTGTTCCGCTCCATTACTCGCACCGGAGCGATCCTCGGCACCCCCGGTTACATGGCCCCCGAACAGGCCATCGGCGACCCCACTCAGATCGGCCCCGCCACCGATATCTACAGTCTCGGAGCGGTGCTGTTCGCCATGCTGACCGGGCGTCCGCCGTTTCAGTGTGCGTCACCCGCCGATGCGGTGATCATGGCACTGGAGCACGAGCCGCCCCCGCCGCGATTGCTCAACCCGGCAATCGATGTCGATCTGGAGATGATCGTCCTCAAGGCACTGCAGAAGCCCGCCGATCTGCGGTACACGACAGCGGATGAACTGGCCGACGACTTGCAGGCGTTCCTCAATCACGAGCCGGTCCAGGCCCGCTCTTCGCGGCTGGCCGATATCCTCAGTCGAGCGTTTCGGCCGACTCATCACGCGGGCATTCTGCGGAACTGGGGGCTGCTCTGGATGTGGCACTCGCTGGTGCTGCTGGTGCTGTGCCTGACCACGAATTACATGCAGTACCGCCAAGTCACGTCCCATCTGCCGTATGTCGGCTTGTGGACGATTGGCCTGGGGGCCTGGGCTTTGGCGTTCTGGAAGATGCGGCACCGCGCGGGCCCCGTGACCTTTGTCGAGCGGCAGGTCGCTCACCTGTGGGCCGCGAGTATGGCCAGTTCGTCGATGCTATTCCTGATCGAGTCACTGCTCGGTCTGCCGGTTCTCAGCCTCTCCCCGGTCCTGGCTCTGTTCGCGGCCAGCGTGTTCGTTGGCAAGGCGGGGGTGTTGTCGGGCGAGTTCTACATTCAAGCCATCGTGATGTTCCTGTGCGCGATCCCGATGGCTCTGTTCCCTCAGATCGGGATTACCGTTTTCGGCATCGCCAGTGCCCTCACGTTCTTCATTCCGGGTTGGAAGTTCCACCGCGAACTGAAGGCCCGCCAGTGAGGACGCTGTTTCACACATGCCCGATGGCGGCGGACAACGGACTTCCGAGGTTGCCGATGAGTTCGAGTGATGAGTGTGTTACAAAAATTGCTGGTGGTCGGGAAAGTCCCCCGGAGACATGGTGAACGCGAGACCCCCGAGGGGTTTTTAAAGTCATATGGACCGGAAGTTTTGACAGGATGAACAGGATCGACAGGATGTCTTCTGCGCCGCACTTCGCGTCGGAGCATCCTGTTGATCTTGTGAATCCTGTCAAAACGTGTGTGCAACAGAAAAGTAGGCAGCCCAATAACCAGTTGCCTCTCCCTCTATGTGTTCGGTGGCATTCGGAGTTGAGCATTCGCACGCCGGGGACTGGAGGCATGGAAACGCAGAGGGCGCTGAGGACGCAGAGTTCAGAGGAGATCGCTTTCTCTGCGTCCTTAGCGCCCTCTGCGTTTCCAATTTTCGTAGTGCGGGATCGAGTGATCTCCTGTGTCGTGGATTACCAGACCCCGTATTCTTCCGGTGCCAGGGAGCTATGATGAAACTTCGCCGACTTTGGTGAGGCACACACTGTCAAAACCTCTTCGTCCTCAGGAGGAGTCAAGCCTGTCATCCGAACGAAAGTCTCTCCTCGTGTTTCAGGGCGGAATCCCTGTGGACGTTTTTGACGCACACACGTTCGCGGGTGACCGGTGCGAGTGAGGAGGCGAGACACTTGACCTCTCACCGGGTATTCTGCATCTCGTATGCCGCTTTCAGATTTTCTCGGGAGTTCCATGATGCGATCTCACTGGCCTGGATGTTTACTGGCTCTGTTCGTTGCCTGGGGGGTGGTCTCTTCTCCGGCTCGTGCAGAAGAGATTCATACCGTCGATGGAGCATCGATCTCTGCGGTGGGGATCACCATTGCCGATCGACAGATCACGATTCCGCCCGTGGAGGGGATGCCCGCGAAGCAGATCTCGATCGATGATCTCGTTGAACTCGGCCAGACCGTGAATCGCGAGATGGGCGAACTCCAGACTCGCTATGTCCGGGTCGAGCATCTTAGTCCGACTCCGACGAACCTCTCCCTGGCTGAGGTCCTGGTCTTCGAGGGGGACAAGAACATCGCTCGCGAGGGGAAGGCCACGCAGATCGGAACCGACTACAACGGAACTCCCGAGAAGGGGATCGACGGGAATACCAATGGCGATTTGAATGCGGGCCAGTCGGTGACGCACTCCAGTTATGTCGCGCTCCCGTGGTGGGAGGTCGACCTCCAACGAAACGTCAAAGTGAAGCAGATCGAACTCTGGAACCGGACCGATGACAACCTTGGCACGCGGCTGGCTGGGTCGAGGATTATCCTGCTGGATGCGAATCGAAAACCGCTGTGGGTCCACTTTCTTGATAATCCCGGGAAACGGACCCTGTTGAAGATCCCCACGACGGGAGTGCTGTTCAGCAAAGCCGATATTCAACAGTTTCAACGCTATTCCGGTGTCGCCTCTTCGACTCGGCAATCCATGAACGACAAGGAGTCCGAATTGGAACTGGTCGGCGGCGGCAAGTTCTATGGGACGATCACGGCCTGGACCCCGGACATGATCTCGCTGGAAGCTCGCTTCGGGGACCAGTCACGGACGCTCACTCTCCCCCCCGTGGTCCTGCGCGAAATCTGGTCACCAGAGGTCACGACCGGCAAGCTCGTGGTGCCTCGCACCGGCGAACAAGCGGAATTCGACAATGTCTATGCCAAATCCGAGAGCGGAGAGATGCAGCGCGTCGCCGGGAAAATCCTCAGTCGCGACGGGGACTCGTTGCAGATCGAAATCGACGGACAGACTCGCCAGCTGAAATGGGCCAAGGTGGCCGGACTCGTCTTCCAACTCCTGCCCCCCGCGACGAATGACTCTCCCTACCAGATCGTCGACTTTATCAGCGGACAACACCTCTCCGGACAGGTGACTACTCTGACAGCTGATACTCTCCAGATGGAGACGATCTGGAAACAACAGCTTGAGCTTCCTCGCTCCCAGGTGGCGCGTATCTCGGTCAAGAATGGTCGGGTGCAGTCCCTGGTCGGCCTGACACCGAGCCACACAGAACAGGTCGGCTACCTCGATCTGGTTCGCCCCTACCAGGCCAATAAGTCCTTCACGGGTCGCACTCTGCAAATCGGGGACGAGACATATCTCGAAGGGCTCTGCACCCACTCTCACGCGGTTCTCGACTATGATCTGAGCGGAGGGTTCAGCCAGTTCCGGAGTGCTGTCGGACTTCAACAGGACGACGGAGACCAGGGCCATGTCATCGTTCGCGTGCGAGTCGATGGCGTGGCCAAGTTCGAGGAGGCCATCGCCGGTGGACAACCCGCCAAGGCGGTGAGCATCGATCTCACCGGGGCCAAGTCGCTCCAACTCGAGGTCGATTTCGGCGATGGCTTCGATGTCGCCGACCATCTGGTGTGGGGGAACCCGGTGTTGCTGAAGGCGGCGAAGCCGTGACGGGGGCGAGGAGCGACGGAGGAGCTTCCGCGCTCGGAGTTCCGGCGAGCCCCCGGCGTGAGCCGGGGTGTTGGTGTGGGGGAACGTCCGCGAACCCGAGTGGTCAGTCGCGATGAGATCTCACCGGGTTCGATCTCGGAGAGATACAGTCCGTCCCCATCACCCCGGCTCATGCCGGGGGCTCGCCAGTCGGTCTCGTTCCCTGCCGCGTGCGGTAAAACACCAATATGGACTTCCTGATTTTCCTCGCCACCCTTGATTGTCCAACCCTGGCTGCTGAGAATTCCCCGCGTGGTCATTCACGGAATCCAAAAGGCACACAGCGATGCGTACGGACGGACAGCGAGAGAGTGAAAACGTCGAGGATCGCCGGGGGCAGGGAGGCGGCCGGCGGTCTCCCATGGCACTGCGCGGCGGGGGAGGAATCCTCGGCATCATTGTGATTGCCGTGATGGTTTACCTGAAAGGGGGGAACCTCGGCGACTTCATTAAAATGGCGTTGCAGCAACCCCAGGCCCAGCAGCAACAGCGGCAACCAGCCGATCCAGCAGCCCCCCTCGATCCCGAGCAAGAGGCCCTCAGAAAGTTCGTCGCTGTGGTACTCGCTGACACCGAAGATGTCTGGTCGAAGCAGTTCGCTGCGATGGGCGATCGTTACGAAAAGCCGAAGCTGGTGCTATTCAGCGGGGAGGTCTCCTCGGCGTGCGGTCAAGCCAGCGCAGCTGTGGGACCGTTCTATTGTCCGGGTGACTCGAAGGTCTATCTGGACCTGCAGTTTTATCAGGACATGGAGACGAAGCTGAATTCCAAGGGCGACTTTGCCAAGGCCTATGTGGTGGCTCACGAAATCGGCCACCATGTGCAGAACCTGCTGGGGATCACCGAAAAGGTCGACGCCATGCGCGGCGGTCCGCAGGAGAACCAATACTCGGTGCGATTGGAGTTGCAGGCCGACTACCTCGCGGGGGTCTGGGCTCATCACGCCAATAAAATGCGGGACATGATCGAAACCGGCGATATCGAGGAGGCGATTAACTGCGCCAAGCAGATCGGCGACGACACCCTGCAAAGCAAAGGGCAAGGGTATGTGGTGCCGGAGAACTTCACCCACGGCAGTTCGAAGCAACGCGCCATCTGGTTCAACAAGGGGTTCAAGACCGGCAAGATGAGCGGAGCCAACGAACTGTTCGAACTCGACTACGAGGATCTGTAGCGCGAGGGGAACGCTCCGCTACGCAAAGCCTTCGCGTCGCAGCTAAACGGGGGAATTCTCGCGGTCCCAAGCGGAGCTTAAGACGGAGAGTTAGAGGATCACCGCAATGGCCCATGCCTACACTCCCGGTCTCCAAGTGATGGAACGCACGCTCTTCCGGGCGGTGCGCACGTTGCCCATCTCTGGGGAAGTCCAGCGGAAGGTCGGCGAGCGTGTGACCGCACAGGATGTCGTGGCTGAGACGCTGCTGCCCGGCGATGTCTTCCCGATCAATCTGGCGAATCAACTCGGGCTGGTTCCTGCCGAGGTGCCGCGCTCGCTGCTCAAGACGGTCGGCGATACGGTGGAGGTCGGGGAATTACTCGCGGTCTCGCCCGGCATGTTCGGGATGTTCCGCGCGGAGTATCACTCCAAGCACACCGGCACGATCGAATCGGTGTCGAACATCACCGGGCAGATGATTCTGCGCGGTCCGCAGATTCCGGTGCGGGTCCTCGCATACTCGACGGGTACGGTGGTCGAGGTGCTCCCGCACGAGGGGGTCGTTGTCGAGTGCGAGGCCGCGCTGATCCAAGGGATCTTTGGCATCGGTGGCGAGGCGTACGGTCCGATCGCGGTCGTCTGCACTCGACCGGATCAAGACCTCACCCCCGATTTGCTCACCGAGGCCCATCGCGGCCAGATCGTCGTCGGAGGTCGCCGCATCCTGGGGGCCGCGATCCGCCGGGCGGCGGAACTCGGCGTCTCGGCCGTCGTGGCTGGGGGGATCGATGACCAGGATCTGCGTGATATCCTCGGCTACGACCTCGGCGTAGCGATCACCGGCACCGAGCAGATCGGCACCACCGTGATCGTCACCGAAGGCTTCGGCGAGATCGCCATGGCCGACCGCACCTTTGCCATCTTTAATCGCCACAATCGATTTCCAGCTGCGGTGAATGGAGCGACTCAGATTCGGGCCGGGGTGATCCGCCCCGAGATCGTCATCCCGCTCCCCGACCGCAGCCACACCGACAAAGTGGCCGCCACGGTCGGCGGCGGCGTCCTCGATATCGGGTCACCCGTGCGGATCATTCGCGACCCGTACTTCGGTATCCTCGGCACCGTATCACGCCTGCCGCACGAACCGCAACAACTAGAAACCGGTTCAAAGGCCCGCGTGCTGGAGGTCAAATGCGGAGATGGCAGACGTCTGACCGTGCCACGGGCGAATGTCGAGATCGTTTCAACGTAGCCACCGCCCGTTTAGCCGCGACGCGAAGTCTGCGAAGCGGAGTGACTCCGTGTTGGTGCCGCGAATCGCAGAGCGGCAGCGAGCGGGCGGACGTCAGTCCCCCGTGCCTGGGCGACGCGGCCCACCCATTCAGGCCGGAGAGTTGTCATCACGTCGAGCGACACGTTGGACTTACGTCCAACGCTCGCTGTCGTATTACAGAGGGACGCCCCGTCACTCTGTAACAGTCATACCGTCGAAGGCGGAAACATCCCCGACAACACCCACAGACCACTTTAAGAGGGGCAGGTTTTGGACAACGCCCCCTTCCCATGCGTATACTTTCGAGGGGACTGTTGTTTTTCGGCCCCGCATTCTTGGGGTGCTGCTGTTTATCCGGCACCGGCGTTTCGTTTGGCGGAAGGAGGCAAGCATGTCGAATCAGGTCATTGACGAGGTCGAAATGGAGCCGCAGGAGAGTTTCGTTCGTGCCTCTAGCTCCGAGGACAACGAATTCAACTACCGTCCAGTCTCTTCGCTGGCGGTCTGTTCGCTGGTGCTGGGGCTATTATCACTGGTCGGTATTCTCCTGTGGCCCATGCTGCCAGTGGCGTTGTTGGGAGTGATTCTGGGGGGGATTGCGATCATTTCGATTCGCCGCTGGAAGGGCGAGTACACCGGCACTGGAGTGGCCATTGCGGGCATTTTCTTTGGCGTCGTGACTTTGGTCGCGGGGACGTTTGTGCAAGTCCACGCCTTCAAACACGAAGTCCCCGCAGGCTACACCCGCATCAGCTTCATCAAAGATATCTCGGCCAAGGAGTTCGTCACCGACCGCCACGGAGACAAAGCCCACCCGGATGTCGAAGCTCTAGTCGGGAAGCAGGTCTTCTTTAAAGGGTTCGTGTTCCCCACGGACGAGCGAGTGGGGTTGACCTCCTTCTTGCTTTTGAAGGACAGTAAGGAATGTTGCTTTGGCGGAAATCCCGCTGTCAGGGATCAGGTCGGTTGCCTCATGCAGGGAGGGAAGACCACCAACTACACGGCTGGCCGTGTGTCGGTCGCCGGAACATTCCGGCTCAATCCGAAGTACCGGGAGGGCACTCAACAGTCGCTCTACCTGCTGGAATGTGACATCGTCGAACCCTCCCATTCGGACTTCTAGTGCCCGTCTTCAGGACGCAGACAATTCGCCCTTGGGAGAACCGCCAGGCACGGAACTTGTCGACTCGCGATACCGGTTCGGCAGGGAACCTCGTCTCAGGGCTGTGAACATGTTCGAGGTCCAGGCAGTCGCTGTGGGGCACGTTTCCTACGTGCCCGTAGCTCATGTCGCTCCGCGACTGAGATTCGCTCCTGCGAGACACTTTTCGGACCGTGTGTGAGTGGGGGTTTTGGCAGGCGGAATGCGAGTCGCGGAGCGACATCGCCTACGCTCCCTCATGTTCACAGCACTGGCCTCGCCCTCTCGATGATGCCTTGTCCCACGAAATGCTGGACGTTCACTGAAGGAACCGTGATGCCCCGAATCGCTCGTTCGCAGTCCGCCCTCGCCGTTGCAGTTCTCTGCCTGGGAGTCGTCTGCGGCTGTCAGAACGACGACGCGGAGTTTCATGTCTATCAAGAGCCGGTCAAGCCCGAGACCCCGGTCGCAGCTTCTCCGACCGACCCGAACAGCAACTCGGGCATCGTCCCGGCTTCGGCTCAGACGAGCAAGCCCCTGCCAGAAGTCGCTCACCTCGCGACACGAAAGCCTCTCCCGACCACCGGCGAGGCGACCACAGTTGTTGGCCCCGCATCGATCGGGTCCGCCCTGCCCTCCGAGCCGGTTCGGCCCACTGACCCGCCAATCAATCCTCAGCCTGCCACTTCAGAACTGGCCAGTACGACCCCACCAGCCCCGCCATCCGCAGTGGCCTTGGTCCCAGAGACCACCTCACTCCCGGCCCGCCAGTTGGAGTTGTTGATCCCGGAGAAGACCTTCCCGGTCGAAGGCCGCGACGGAGTGCTTCGCGTCAGTTTCGACGATGTCGATCTACTGAAGGTGCTGAATGCCGACCCCGTCCCGCTCGATGTCGAGCAGCACCTGCCCAGTTGGCTCAGCGGCCTCAACGGGAAGACGATCCGGATTCGCGGTTGGATGTTTCCACCGCCGGTCGAAAAGGGTCTGCCCGCGTTCATGTTCGTGCGAGATAACAAAGACTGCTGCTTTGGACGCAAGGTGCTGATCTACGACAAAATCGGCATCCGCCTGCGACCCGGCGAAACGACCCACTACATCGTGGGCCACCCCTTCGATGTCGAGGGCCGCATGGTCATCAAGACACGCATTCAGGACGGAGAATTGTTCCTGCTCTACGTGATTGAGGACGCCGTGGTGATCGATAAGTAGGGCCGTCGCCGTACCCACGTTCGCCAGAACGTTGGCGGACTTCTAGTGTGCAGTCAGGAGGACACAATGCGGCATTACGCGATTCCACTCCTTCTGACCATCCTCGTTGCCGGATGCGACAGTTCAGCAGTTTCGCCGACTTCAAAAACGAAGCTGGATGGCAAAACCCCATCCCCCGACTCCCCGAGCAAAGCCCAAGATGGCGTCCAACAGATCACGTTCGACGATCTGAACATCCGCAAGCTATTGAATGTGGAAGAAGTCATCTACAGCAACGATTTGACACTGCCGGAAAGCGTGAGCCACCTGGATGGAAAGAGAGTTCGCATCCGAGGGTGGATCGAGCCTCCTCATGACGTGGGGTTTGAGCAACGAACATTTTTACTATTCCGCCACAAGCCAGAACTCGAATTTGCACGAATCAAGAATCCGGACATCGAGCCTGTAGCGGCAGGCGACCATGTCCCTGAAGTATTCGGATTGGAATCCACTGACAACGTCGATGTGATTGATCCTCCCACCACAGCTGACTTGGACTTCTCACTTGAACTCCCCGAAGGGATCAATCGAAATCCCAAGTATTTGGTTCAAGCAGACGAAACAATTCATGTCCGGCTGCGAAAAGGGGTTTCACTGAAGAATACACGAAAGAGCAGCGTGGAGGTGATCGGCAACTTGAATGTGGAAGGCATTTCAGTTTGCCCCCCAGCAAGGTGGATGTACGTCTTGAAAGATGCTGAGGTCGTTGAGATCCCCGACGCAGAGTGACAACACTTTTTTTGAGATGGAGGGAATCATGTGGCGTGTCTTCGCGATGATTGCATTCGCAGCATGTGTGGCATTGGGAGAAGACTCCAAGCAATCGGATTCGAAAGTTAGTCCGCCCGAGAAGACCTTCGAAGTCGAAGGCCCGGAGGAGGCGATACGGGTTTCCTTTGATGATCTGGAACTGCTTCAATTGCTGGATATCAAAGAGGTGCCGGTCGATGTGGAAGATCGCTTGCCCGAGTGGCTCAAACAACTGAACGGCAAGACAGTCCGGATCAGGGGGTGGATGTTTCCACCGCCCGACGAAGCCGAACTACCAGCCTTTATGCTGGTGAGGGACAACGAGATTATGCGATTCGGTCGACGCCTCCCCGTCGGTGAAAAGATCGGTGTCCGTATGCGTCAGGGAGTGACTGCCGACTACATCATCAACCATCCGTTCGATGTCGTCGGCAAGTTCACGATCAAATCGCGTGTCCAAGATGGGGAACTGTTTTTGTTGTACGTCATTGAGGATGCGGTGGTGATGGATCAGCTGAGATCAACACCGCTCCCGTCAGTGGGCAAAGAAAAATGAGCGGATGCCGAAGTGATGTTCACCGTGGAGACTCGGAACACGAAAGCAGATTCAGTATTGGTGTTCAGTCAAGAGGTTGGAACACTAATCTTCACGAATCTACTTCGTGCGGAGAGAAATGAGGCATTTCATAGGACGGACATCCTTGTCCGTCCGTGTGGAAAACCTCGGGGAGCGACGGACGAGGACGTCCGTCGTACGTCCCAATCCGCCCCGCTTGAAGTCTATTCAGGCCAACATGTGGCTTCGGCCTCCCCGGGAATGCGTGCGTTGAGGATGGGACGGGGTGAGATTCAATCTAACGGAATCTTGAGCCCGTCATAGGCTAGCTCCACTCCGGCGGGGAGGCGGGCGTTGGTCTTGTCGTAGTCGAGGCGGTGGGAGCAGTGGGTCAGGTAGGCCCGCTCGGGCTTCACGCGGGCGATCACTTCGCAGGCTTGGTCGATGGAGAAATGGGTCGGGTGCGGCTCGTCCCACAGGGCGTCCAGAATGAGCACCTTGACCCCCTCCAATAGCGGCCAGGTCTCGTCGGGGATGAAGCTCACATCGGTGCAGAAGGCCACATCGTTAATCCGAAACCCAAGGACTGGCAATTGACCGTGAATCAGCCGCAGCGGGACTACGTGCAATCCCAACACATCAAACGGCTCGGTGCCGATCGTGCGGAACACGAGGTCCGGGGTCGAGTGCTGGCTGTTCCGCTCCTCGACCGGGACGAACGCATAGGAGAACGTCCGCCGCAAATGCTCCTCGACGACCGGCTCACAATACAGCGGGATCGGACGTTTGAGCCGATACCCGAAGATCCGCAGATCATCGAGGCCCAGAATGTGGTCCGCATGCGCATGCGTATAGACCACCGCATGCACCATGTCGATCTGCTCCCGCACGAGTTGGAGACGCAGCTCCGGCGAAGTGTCGATCAGCAGCGGGCCTTCGGGTGCGGAGATGTACACGCCGGTTCGTGTGCGGCTGTTGCGGGGATTTGTTGAGGTACAGACCGGGCAGCGGCACCCGATCATCGGCACCCCCATGCTAGTGCCGGTGCCGAGTAGCGTCATCATGCTGGTCGTCGCAGCTGCCATGCCGAGTCCTACGCAGAGTCAGGTCAATTGAAATTGTAGGGGTTGGTCGACCGTTTGTCGTTTTGAGGCCATCTGGCCAGTCACCCGACTCGTCAACGAGGGGTGAACGAAGCGGGGCTGACTCGGAATCGTCCGGAAACAAGGACGCCTGTGACGATAATCGGGAGAAAGTCATCCCCAGACATCCGCCCTCGCGGACGCGTCGGGTGGCTGGTCTTCTCGACAGTAAAAGTGATACCTCTTCACGAGCCAGAAGCGTCAGCATGGCGAGCCCCCGGCGTGAGCCGGGGTGTTCAGGCGGGAGAACATCCGCTGGTCCGTGGGCACTCGTGACGTGGGAAAGTGTAGCTGCTAACGAGCGGAACCGAGTCGACTCCAGGGGCGGCGCGGTTGGGCTCTGACACCCCAGCTCACGCGGGCGTCTCGCCGGGAGGGCTCGTTTCAAACCCCTTGGAGCATCATGCAGAAAGCCGCCTGAACTCAGGCGGCTTTCTGGTGATTCAAAAACTCGCGAGGGAACTACTTGGCGGCAGCTGGGAGATCGCCCGCCTTGAGGATCTCGTCGTAGGTCTTCTCGCCTTCCTTCTTTTCGCCAGCCTTCTTGAAGCCTTCAGCGACCTTGGCGGCATCCTTCTCGTTCTTGACACCGAGGGCTTCGGCCAGGGCCTTGCCGTAATCGCTGACCATCTTCTTGTTCATGCCGTTTACGCCACCGTGGCAGACGCCACAGTTCTTCTCGACATTGACCTTGGTGTTGTCAGGATACGCCTTCTTGATTCCTCCGCCGTATTGCGGACGGGCCTGAGCAGTAGGGGCGAACAGGCAGCTGACAAGAGCGGCAACGGCCATGAACGCGATGAGCTTCTTCATTGATGTCTCCGAACTTCCGAGTGTGGATTGATTCCAATGGTGTTACCCACCCCCGAATAGAGTTCAGTGGGCGCAGTAATCTCCTGTGTGCTGTTCCCTACACAACACCGATGGATAATAAATTAGACTCAGAACCCCCGAAAATGTCAAGCGAACGGATTTAGAAATGCCGATGCGTCGTGGTGTCGGGGGATGCGTAAGTCTCGCATAACCATCGACTGTACTGACTGTTACGGAGATTGGAATTGAATGATCTCCGGAGTGCGCGAGGAGTGTCCTCCCCGCTCGACATCCCCGATCGAACGGCCTCTCGGGCCTGTTCCAGGTATGACCGGTCAGTCGTCATCCCTCTCCACAATCGTTTCACCGTTGTGAAGCTGGAGACGGATGGGCTGTACAGCGGACAACGCTTGGATCGCTTCGACAAGGATCGGGGAATGTGTACTGACCCACACTTGAGACCGCGTCGACGCATGCACGATCAGTTCCGCGAGGGGGCGCAAGAGATCGGGATGCAAGCTCGCCTCGGGTTCATTCAGTGCAATCAATGCCGGGGGACGGGGGGTGAGAAGGCATGCGGTCAAGCACAGAAATTTCAGCGTCCCATCAGAGAGTTCGCGAGCTTCCAGCGTCCGTGTACACCCCTTGGTGTCGAGGCCCACAGAAAGCTCCATCGAGCGTGGCGATTTGCTCCACGGTTCGGAATCGTTACGGAGAATTCGCAGACTGCGCCCCGGCAAGGCGGCGGCGATGGTGCCATGCAATCGTTCTCGATCACCAATCGTCTCGATAGTCAGCAACGCGGCTGCGAGATCACATCCATCATGGCTCAAGACCGTAGTTGTCACGCTCGCGCGGGGAGTCCGCAACGGAGCCCCTTCGTCAGTTCGAAAGAGGTGATAGAAGCGCCAGCCTCGCATTTCTTCGCGGAGGGTAAACAACTCCGGATACCGGTGCGGCTCGCGCAGCTGGGACAGCACGGATTCGTTTGGGTCGAGTATTAACGGAAACTCGACGCGATTCCCGTCCACATCGCGAATCGTCGTCATCCCCCCCTCTCGATGGAGCAAGGTGGTGCTGGGCTTGCGAGTCCGACCGAACCAGACCGACTCCTCTTTGATTTCGGGGTCTGACCCGATCGGAGAGTTTAGATCCAGTGGCGGATATCCACAGCTCAATTCAAACGCAAAGTCATCGATGCGAAAGCCCAGTGACATCCGGAGGGGCTTTTTGGCGTTTGTCTTTGGCCCGGCCCACATGGCCGAGAGGAGTCCGCCTTCACGACAAATCGATTGTGCAAAGTCTCCCTCACCAACCCTCGCCATCAGCCAGAGGGCACGATACAGGTTCGATTTTCCAGAGCCATTTGGTCCCGTCACAACATTCAGCGTCCCCATTTCAATCCGCACACTCTGGAGCGAGCGATATCCGTGGACTTCGATTTCCATGAGTGGCATTGGAAACTCAATTGCGACAAGCCGAAAATCAGATGAGAGAATACGGACGATAGCTGTCGTTCTTGTTCGTGTGTACCGCCACGCCCTCACTTCGCGTCAGAATGTTCCGCTCGTTAGACTGTCAGCTTGCATTCTCGCAGGGTGGCCCCGGTTGAGTCGCATTGGACTCTACCGGGGCGGCGGAGCCGAAAGAGGTTCTTGCACGAGGGGCGTTCTCCGGGTCACCTCTCGTGCCCAGGCACACAGGTAGGCTCCAAAGCGAACCAACCGGTGCTACCCTGCGATTTGCTGAATGCCACAGGAATCGAAAGAGGGACCGAAGTGTCGAACACTGCCCCGAACGACAACTCAAAGCAATTCGATTCAATGCCCACTGTCACTGGGACGAATTCGAGCGACTCCGAAAGAAAGAGGTTTCTGCTTCGTCAGATGCTTCTCTATTCCTTCGTGGTCAGCGTAGCGTCGGAAGTCTGGCCAAGTCTGATCGCATTGTTCAGTATCCCCCTCCTTGTGATGGCTGTCATGTGGTGCTTCGCAGATGCGAGAGAGTCGGAACATCCAGTCGGACGGATCTGGGGGATTTTGCTGCTACTTGCTTTTGCAATAGTGTTTCCGGTCTACGTCTTTCGGACACATGGAATTGCAGGATTCAAGGTTTTGTTTTTCGCTATTGTGTTCTTTTGTCTCGTCCTGCTCAGCTTGAATAGCATGTCACTCATACAGCTCTGGTTGAATCGGTAAGCGAGCGAGTGCCCAGATCTACTCAATATCATCAGGACTCAACTCCGCTTGTGCGAGATGGCGGACTGCATAGACCAGCACGCGGTCGGTCTGCACCGCAAACAACACTCGATGCGTGGGGTGCCGCGAGAGGCCATAGTTCAGCTGGCGAAGCGGAAAGTCAAATTCGTCCGACTCCGCAGCCACTGGGAAACGGTCGGGATCATCTGCGAGGCTGCGGATCGCGGACTCCAGACCGCTCAACCAGCCAGAGGCTTCCGACGGGGAGCGATGCTCTGCCCACCACAGAGCTGACTCGACCATCTGGCGCTGTGCGCGTGGCAGAACTTGCACACTGAGTTTCACTCGGCGATTCTCGCTTGACGACGAATGTTGGCAAATGCCTCAGTGACTGAGACGGCACGCCCATCAGCGTCGTCTGCCATCCCCTGCCGCACATCGGCAATGGCTTGGAGAGATTCCGCGTCTCCTCGCCACTGTTGGACTAAATCCTCAACCGTTCTCGCAGTCTGTCCACTGGCAATACGGCGTGTGGCAAACTGGACAAACTGTTGGAGTTCGAACTGGATCGTCTGACTCGACATGGGAGATGCTCCTGGATGTAAGATTCTATGCCAGATGCTCCTTGCAAGTCAAAATGAGAGAGTCGGAACACCTGAAGGAAGTCTACATATCGTTAAGGAATCATCGCGTCGCATTCGTAGTTTGCTAGACTGCGTGCTTAGATTCTCAGACTCACGTCTGCCGCTCGCTCCTCGCTCTGACCATCTCCCATGTCATCTGATCTCCTCGCACAACTCCGCCAGATCGTTGGTAAAGAGAATCTCCTCAGCGAAGCGGACGAGCGGCTCGTCTATGAGTGCGACGGTTACATCGTCGAAAAGAAGATGCCGGACCTCGTTGTCTTCCCGACGACAGCTGAGCAAATCGAGCAGATCGTGAAGGTTTGCCTCGAACACAAGGTGCCGTTCGTGCCGCGTGGGGCCGGAACGAGTCTGGCAGGGGGCACGCTGGCGGTCGGTGGCGGAGTGATGATTTGCTTGACGCGGATGCGGAAGATCATCGAGGTCAACTTGCGGGACCGATACGCGATCGTCGAGCCGGGTTTGGTGAACGTGCATCTGACCAATCACCTCAAGGGGAGCGGGTATCACTACGCACCCGACCCCTCGTCGCAGGGGGCCTGCACGATTGGCGGCAACGTGGCCACCAACTCCGGCGGGCCGCATACACTCAAGTACGGCGTCACCGTCAACCACATCCTCGCGGTCGAGGTCGTCCTCCCCACTGGCGAAAAGGTCCAATTCGGCAGCCCGTGCGAGGACACGCCGGGGTATGACCTGACCGGGCTGTTCGTGGGCAGTGAGGGGACATTCGGCGTGGTGACCAAGATCTGGGTCCGGCTCAGTCGCGATCCGGTGGCTTACCGCACGATGCTCGGCGTGTTCGACACCGTCCGCAGCGCGACCGAGGCGATCTCCGCCATCATCGGTGCCGGGATCGTCCCAGCTGCATTAGAAATGATGGACAATGGAATCATCGAGGCGCTCGAGGCGGCGTTTCATTTTGGGTTCCCGCTCGATGCGGGAGCGGTGCTGCTGATCGAGGTCGACGGGCTCGAAGTCGCCGTCGATGGCGAGGCCAAGCGGATTGTCGACCTTTGTAAAGCCAACGGGGCCCGCGAGGTTCGCATGGCCAACTCGCCGGAGGAGCGGGCCTTACTATGGAAATGCCGCAAGCAAGCCTTCGGTGCGATCGGTCGCCTGTCCCCCAGCTATTGCACCCAGGACGGCGTCGTCCCCCGCACCAAGCTACCGGAGATTCTCGACTTCATTCTGGAGACGAGCGACAAGTACAAGATCCGGATCGTGAACGTCTTCCACGCCGGTGATGGGAACATCCACCCGATCCTGCTCTTCGACGAGCGCGATCAAGCCCAGGTCCAACGGGTGATCCAGGCGGGCGATGCCATCCTCTCCAAGTGTATTGAACTCGGTGGCAGTGTCACTGGAGAACACGGCATCGGCGTCGAAAAAATCAGCTTCATGTGCCCCCCCGCTGAAGGAGAAACGCCCCAGCACGGCGTCATGCACGCCCCGGACGAGCACCGCCATTACCTCTTCACCCGCACCGATATCGAAGTGATGGGCGACATCCGCCAAGTCTTCAATCCCGACGGCCTGTGCAGCCCGAGCAAGCTCCTCCCCACCGCGGGTGGCTGCGGCACGGAGCATATCGAGAAAGACAAAGCCGGACGCCGCGCGGCGATGTGACCCCGTCGTGGCACGGGCACATTTGCCCGTGCGTCGCTTCCCCCGCCACCGTTTAGCCGCGACGCGAAGTCCCCGAAGCGGAGCGTTTCCCTAATCCCGCGATCGAGTCGTCTGGTACGCGGGCGAAGCAGAGCTTCGAGGAGCGGCAATCCCAATCGATCGACAGCGAGCGGGTGGCCGGTCAGTCCCCCGTGCCCGGGAGACGCCGTTCCTGTGGCTCAAGATGAACCGGAACCAAGACGATATCGGGGACAACGCGGTCGTGCCTGACACTCCTGCTGAAACTAGTCAATCGATGCCTCTGGCTGTCACTGCAAACTCGCGATGAGTGACTCTTATTCTGCCAACAGCCTCGACAACTGCCCATGTAGCGCGGTGCCGTTGGTGGCGAGCAGGTCGGGAGTCTCCAAGACGAAGGGGCCGCCGCTCGTGGTGGTGATTCGTCCGCCGGCTTCGGTCACGAGCAAGACCCCGGCGGCCATGTCCCACGGCATGAGATTGGTCGACCAGAAGGCGTCGATGCGACCACAGGTGACGTAGCAGAGATTGAGAGCTGCGGAGCCGGTGCGTTGGACGGATTGAGCCTGCGTGATGACCTTCAGGAACCGGGCGATGGCCGGACTTTCAGAGGTGGTCTTCACCGGCAGGCTGGCGATGCACATTGCCTCCGACAGCTGGTTGACCTCGGAACAGCGCAGCCGCTGCCCGTTGAGAAACGCTCCGGACCCCTTCATGGCTGAGAACATCTCGTCGCGGGTCGGGTCGTAGATCACGCCGACGATCAGTTCTCCGCGACACTCCAACCCGATCGAAACGCAGTAGTACGGGAAGCCGTGGACGTAGTTGCCGGTGCCGTCGAGCGGGTCGATGACCCAGCGGTACTCGCTGGTCCCGGTCTGTTTGTCGAGGCCCTCCTCACCGAGGAATTTGTGGTCGGGAAAGCGGGTCTGGATGAAGTCGAAGATCGCCTCCTGCGAGGCGAGGTCGGCCTCCGTGACCAGGTTCGCGGGGCTCTTCTCGCGAGCAGTGAATTTGGACTGCCACTGCTGGAGGATCCGCCCGCCGATACGAGCAGCGTCCTGGGCAGTTTGAAGGAAAGTCAGCATGGAGAGACTCCGGAAAACTCAAAGCAGGAAAGCCGATACAGGAAGGAGGAATTTGGAACACTAATCTCCACTGATCAACACTAATCTCGGATGCTCTGAACTCCTGATTAGCGTTGATCAGTGGAGACTAGTGTTCCAAACTCTTCAACGACCATTCCATGCGGAACCCTTTGCAGGCGTGTGGTACTACGCTGTCGCAAACTCGGCGGGTACGCGACCGGCCTTGGCCATTTCCTGGCAACCAGTCAGGAGGGCCTCGTCGCTGGGGCACAGCCCTTCGGCCTGCTGTTTGCGGAACTGGGCGGCGACTTCCAGAATGGCGTCATAGATCTGGTCGTGCTGATCCTCGCCAATCCGGTCGGTGAACATAAAGCCTTCGATATGGTCGTACTCGTGCTGGACCACGCGGGCCAGGAACCCCTTGAGCTTCCGTTTCTGACTCTGGCCGTTTAGGTCGAAAGCGTCGATCGTGATCTCGGCCGGGCGCTCCACATCGCTGTAGATTTTCGGCAGGCTCAGGCACCCCTCCTCATGCACATCCGAGCCGCGCCGCGACGAGATGTTGGGATTGATGAAGACCTGCTCTTCGTCCTTCTTCTCTGGATCGCCCGAGGGGTTCACGATGAAGAAACGAAACGGCAGGCCCACCTGATTCGCCGCCAAGCCCACCCCCTTCAACTCGTACATCAGGTCGAACATCCGCCTGATGGTCGACCGCAAGGCATCATCAATCCGCTGGACATCGACCGACGGATACCGCAACGCCGGATGGGGAAACAACACAATCTGCATAGCACCAACACCACCACGGGAGAAGACATCGTGCGAACGGCCTGCTGGCCGCTCCGCACCCGATTCACAAGCGGAGAAGTATAGGAAAGTTGGCAGGAAATCCGCAGCCCCAGTTGGGACGGTTTTCCTCCGCTAGGAAACGTGATGGCATGAGGGGCTGGTTTTGAGTGTGGTTTGGGGCATCCGCGTTCGGACGAGTAAGACGAGGTTCAAAACGTGTGCGCGTCTGAAAAGTAGGTAGCGATCGGAAGTTCACCACGGAGGCTCGGAGACACGGCGAACACCAGGCTTTCGAAGGTCGGTGGGAGCCATGCTGCTCGGAAGTTTGGACAGGATCAACAGGATCGACAGGATGACTTCTGCCACTCGCATCGTGTCTCAACATCCTGTTGATCCTGTCACATTCTCCTCGCCCCCGGCGAAGTCATGCCTGTCATCTGAATGAAAGCCCGGCTCCGTGGTGAATTTCCGCCGACTTTTCTGACTCACACACTTTAAAAACGAGAAGCGCGAAACTGTAGGAGGCTGTGCGGCAATCGCCTGCTCATAAACGCGAGCTGCAACCCCAAGAACGGCCTGTGGCGAAAACGCCTCAACGTCGTGTTTCGGCATCACGAGGGAACTCGTGGCGGCTGAAGGGGTTCCGGCGGGGGCGCTGGGGCCCTGTGTTTTCTGTGGCGAAAACGCCTCATGGGCATCGGGTGGGTGTTGAGTCTTTTAACAGTGGGGTGATTTATTTTGGCTTGATGTAAGCCGTTTAATGAGTGGGTGTTACGAGGTGCGAGCGTTCTCGTTGTCAAGATTTCTGAACAGGGCTGGGCCGGTTTGGCACTGAGGGTGCATTAGCCATTCTCATCGAAGTGACGCTCACCTCGAACGACCAACACGACCCCACCGCACGAAAGATTCTCTCATGCTCAAGCTCATCGCCGCCCTGAAGAACGACGAAGCTGGTTTCATTGTTTCCGCTGAATTGGTGCTGGTTTC
>JANPCU010000180.1:0-4557 GCA_031431195.1 Planctomycetota bacterium
GCCAAGGCGCAGGCGACGGTGCGGTACTTGTCGCAGCTGATGGCGAGCCAGGGGAACGGGCGGCTGTTCGGGGAGACGGAGTTCTTGATGCGGGATGCGGTGCATCGGTGGGGAGCGGAGGGGATCGACATCGTACTCCACGAGCGCAACTGTGTGAGATAATTCGCTTCGCGAAACAGGTTATCAAGAGACGTGCATCGCGTGTCCGAGCTGTGGCGAAGAAGCCAAGTTCGTGAGCGATACTTCACGCGGGAATCCATGAGACATTTCGTACGACGGAGGGTGGCGGGGTCAGGAGGCTTTGCGGATGGCCCCGGCGTGGGCCACCGTCACCTGCCGCGTTGCCTCGCCGAGCCACGCGATGGTCCCTCGCCGCCTAGCCCTGACGCTCCACGTCCACTCCGGTCGGGGCCATCCGCAAAGCCTCCTGACCCCGCCACCCCCACGTTTTCCTCACGGAAGTCCACAAGTGACGCTGTCTAATTCGAGTGTGCAGCGGACACCAGCTGCGACGTGAGTGCGCAGCGGTGGGAGTCGATCGCGCGGACCTGGTCATCGCCCTGACCGATGGCAGCGGGGGGTTGGAGGCGTGAAGGATTTCTTCGGGACCAACTCACCAGGCAGCCAACATGTTTCCGGCCCTCGCCCCGCAGCGGGCGACTCGCCGAAAGTCTGGTCGTCCGTGGGGAGAGGGGGCAGAGTCCCATCGTGACCGACATTTGTGATGCACACCCCAACGGGGATGTTCTGTGGCGATTCGCTTGCCGCCGTCGCCTCGATCCTTCAATCTACGCCCAAACCGCTCACTTCACGATTCACACAGAACACGCGCAGATCACACCATGCTGAAACGCCCCCTCGGTCGCACGGGACTGGAACTGCCAGTTCTTTCGTTCGGAGCCTCTTCCCTCGGGCAGGAGTTCCGGCAGGTCGACATCGGCGAGGCTCTCAAAAGCGTCCCGACTGCCCTTGAATGCGGCCTGAACTTCATCGACACCTCGCCGTTTTATGGTCGGGGGATGTCGGAGGTGCTGCTCGGGGTCGCCCTGCGTGGCATCCCGCGCGAGAGCTACATCCTCGGCACCAAGCTCGGGCGGTACAGCGGGAAGCACTTCGACTTCTCGGCCCGGCGGGTCGCCGAAAGCGTCGACATCAGCCTGGAGCGTCTGGGCGTCGAATACCTCGACATCATGCTCTGTCATGACCTCGAATTCGTCGAGATGTCGCAAATCGTCGAAGAGACGCTCCCCGCCCTCCGCGAGCAGCAGCAGCTCGGCAAGGTGAAATTCATCGGCGTGAGCGGCTACCCGATGAAGATGTTCAAGTACGTACTCGACCGGGCCCCGCTCGATGTCGTGCTGTCGTACAACCACTACACGCTTCAGAACACGATGTTCGGCGACCTGATCCCCTACCTGAAGGAGAAGGGGGTCGGCATCATGAACGCCGCCCCGTTCTCGGCCCGGCTGCTCACCAAAGATCCGCTGCCGCCGTGGCATAAAGCCACTCCGTTCGTCCGCGAGACCGCCCAGATGGCTGCCGATTTTTGCCAGAAGCAGGGCGTCGACATCGCCCAGCTGGCCTTGCAGTTCTCCGTCGCCAATCCCGACATCAGCACCTGCGTCACCGGCAGTGCGAACCCGAACCGCATCCGCCAGTGGGCCGAGTGGGTGCAACAGCCGCTCGATACCCAGCTCCTCGCCGACGTGCAAAAAATCCTCCAGCCGATCCACAACTGGTACTACACTGAAGGCCGCCCCGAGAACAACGACCCGATCCTCACCGTTTAACAGCGACGCGAACGCTGTGCGCAGTGGAGCGCTCACTGTGCCCCGCCCTGGCAGCCAGTGGAGTGCATGTGTCACTGAAATCCGACATTGCACAGAGCGAACGCCTCGGACAACGGAGCGTCATTCATTGACCACACACGTTACCCGGCCGTGGCACCGCAACCCGGTCGAGTCGTCACGACTCGCAGCAGTAGATCAATTGGATCACGGCCATGCCGCGCTGCGATTCATTCGGTGAATCCTGTTGACCCCGTCTCTCTCTCTTTTCATCCGCCGCTGGCGGGGTTCTCCTCCAGGGCAAAGCTCTCACAGCATTTCAGAAGCACACACCATTTCGAGGAGCCCCAGCTGCGATCGTTCCGAGACTTCGGCTGGCATCGTGTTCTACAGTGCCGTATCATTGCCTTGTCTGATGAGTCAATGTGTCAGCACCCCTAGAGTCCCTGTTCAGGATTGCGGTCGATGCCCAAGGTCACCTTCGTCAAAGAAAAACGCACCATCGAGGTTCCCGAGGGGGCCAACCTGCGGGCGGAAGCTCGCAAAAACGGGATCGAAATGAATCCGGGGATTCACAAGTACCTCAACTGCTTTGGATTCGGTCAGTGTGCGTCTTGCTGCGTCAAGATCACCAAGGGGGAAGAGAACGTGAGTCGCCAGGGGCTCCGCGAATGGTTGCGGTTCCTGATCGGTCCGCTGACGTTCTTCATGCGGATTGGCAACGAGAAGTCGATGCGGCTTTCCTGTCAGTGCCAGGTGTTGGGCGACTGCGAGATTGTGACCGATCCGCCGATCAATTTGAGCGGCGAGAAGTTCTGGGAGTAGCCCACCCGCCCGATCGTAAATTAGACCTGCTCACCCCTTGCGAGTGAAACGATGGCGACGACCACGAGACAACGGCTGGCCGGCGGATTCGTGATTGGGGTCGCGGCCCTGGCGTTCTACATCGGAACCCAGTTCAAAGGCCCCGGACTCGGCGGCAGCGGTTCTGGCGATGGGGGTCCGACTCCCGGACCATCGACCAGTCCCTCGACATCCGCCAGTTCGGGAGGGAGCGAACTCGTCGGGGACGAAGCGGTTCTTGTGACCACTTCGGTTCCTTCTGTGGCCGTTCCCGTCACGCCGCCCTCTCCATTCATCGCGGTCGTGATATCCGGCAATCAGTATCTGCTTTCGACCGCTGGGGATGAGACCCAGGCCACGCCTGCAGAACTCACTGATGTGGCCCGCGCGGCAATCGCTACTTCGGGAGAAGGACGAGGCATCCGCGTTCGTATCTTCCGCCAAAAAGACGCCACAGCTGGGGCGAAGCTCGATCTGTTTGCCAAACTCGGCGACGCCGGGATTCCGTCCGAAGCGATTCAGGACATGAAAGAATTTCTGGACTAGTTGAGTGCGTTTGCCAACTCGCGTTGGGTTTCGGCCGGGCCTCCTATTGAGCCGCTGCCTCTCCCTCCTCGGAGGTGCCGAGGACCAGCTTTGTCCACTTCCGGGCCTCTAATTTTTTGGCCCCCTCGACGGTGATGCCAGTGGCGCGAAGGGACAGGACCTTCAGCTTGGGGAGTGTCAGGATGGTATCAATCGTAGCATCCGTCAATTGCGGCATACTCCAGATGTCCAGTTCTTCAAGTGAGTGTAGAGAGGCGAGGTGTTTCAGCCCTTCGTCACTGACTGAAGTGAGTTCGTGCAGGAACAGCCGCCGTAACTGAGGCAGGTCATCCAGGACTTCCATCGCTCGATTATCGACGCTGGAGAGGTCTCGCAAGGTGAGCCGGGTCAGGCCCATCCCCTTCAGTGCCAAGACCCCTTCGGTGCCGAAACCCTGGCAGCGGAAGATCTCGAGTTGCGTCAGCTTCTTGAGTTTCGCGAGGTGCGGCCCCGACTCGTCGGTGACCATGAAGTCCTGCATCAACAATGACCCCAGGGTCGGATGACGACTCAACGCTTCCATTCCGGAATCGGTCACGGAGGAACTCCGATGTTTGATCCCCGTCAGTTTCGGAAGTTCGGCCAAAACCTCGAGCGTCATGTCGCCCGCTTGCATGTTTCCGCGCAAGTCGACGGCCCGGAGTTCTTGCAGCTTGGCAAGATTCCCCGTCCCGATATCGTTGACCTTGGTCTGCACAAGGGTCAACCGTTGGAGCTGGCTAATCTTGCTAATGATCTTCAGCACACTGCTCGACATGTTCGTGTTCGACGAAAGGTCGAGGTCGGTGAGATTCGGGAACGAGGCGACGATCAATTCGACCGTCGCATCGCTGATCGCCGAGTTGGTCAGGGCCAGAACCTTCAAACCCTTCAGGCTGCTGAGCTGAGCCGCCATCTCATCGTCCAGTGCTCGGCAGTTGAAGACCTGCAGCTTCTCCAGATCGCTGAGCTTGGCAAAGAGAGCCACGTCTTCCGTGGTGACGTTGGAGCCATCCTGGATGACGATCTCGGTGAGCAGATCACCGTCTTTCGGGGCATATTTGGCACCCGTTCCGAGGGCGTCCACCCGGGCCTTGGCAGCTTGGACATCGGCTGCGGAGGCTGTGGCCTCGCGGGTGGGCTTTGCAGGCGGAGTGGCGACGGGAGCTACCGCCGCTGGCACAGCCAGAGCGGGCGTCGTCACGGAAGACGGAGCCGCTGGCGGAGCGGGGGGAGTCGCTGGGGCCGGAGGATTGGCCGGGCAACCAGTCAGACAGATGAGGGTGACAGAAGCCAGAAAGACCCGGGACCAAGACACTCGCGCCATGACACACACCTTTTCAATGTCAGCAACTCAGGTGAG
>JANPCU010000181.1:0-20614 GCA_031431195.1 Planctomycetota bacterium
GCCCGGCAGAGCCTCTTCAAATACATCGAAGTGTTCTACAACCGAATCCGCAGCCACTCCGCCCTGGGCTACGTCTCACCCGCTCAATTCGCCGAAGCCCTGTAACCCCTTTCCCGCGCCCACGAAGCGTGGGGAAGTCCATCCATTCTGAGGATGAAAACATTCCCCCCCTTTGTGAATGGGTTCACTGCAACCGCTAACTCAGAGCCATCTGAGGAAAAATCACAAGACACGACCATCAATCGAGGATTCTTCTTTTCAAATCTCTCATCGCATAGTCTGGTTAATCTGTCCGCGATCTCTTTTCCCAGTGGGATGGGAAGTTCCGATTTCTTGCTCAACGACCACAGATGAACCTCCAGGTCATGTCCGCGAAGCACGTATGCCAGCTGATCAAGACCCGGCCGATCAGCTACATCCCAGACATAGTAAATGTCACAGCCCAGTGGAAGCACTTCCCCGCGACTGACATCGCAACGGTAAACGCGATTCCTCGCCCCAACGAAGACGGCATCGCCGGTCGCAGAAAATCGAACTGGGCACATGTACGGCGATGATTCCGGAAGCTCCATTTTTACCACAAGCCGACCAGACGTGGCGTCACACACCGCGAGTAATGCATGTTCCTTCTCGTCAGGTGAGGTGTAGTGGCAGAGGATGGCGACCTGTGACCCGTTCGGTGAAAATGACGGACGATAGAAGCTCGTATCTGGTCCAGTATCCGGCAACAAAAGTCGCCGTCTCTGACGTGCGCCCGTCGCTGACAGGGTCTCCACGAATACGACAGGTTCTTTTCTGTCGACGGCAACGACGAAACGTCCGTCTGGTGAAAGAGCCGCACGACTGCCGTAGTCGACCAGCAGTCGCGGAGTCTTCGCGGAGGCGAGTTTATTCTCTCCAGCAGTCGTGCATGACACGCTACCTGCGAAGATCAATATTCCGATCAACTTCACAAGAAAGTCAGGCTGTCGTGTGTTTATCATGAGTCAGCCCCCCCAGAGAAACGCCGAATCCTTCGCCTCGCAGTCAGGTGCAGAAGGTACAGGTACTTTATGTTGATGTGGATCCCCCAAGTGTCTTTCTAACCACCCGAACGAAGTGGAGAGTCCGCAATCTTCGAGTACGCAGCTAGCATCGCTGTAGGATACTAATGTGTCCACTTGAATAGAAAACCCGGTCAGGTCATCTGGGTCTTTATGCCAGGCATTCGGAAACATCCCGAGTGTCGACTTGCTTGGCAGGGTGGCCCAGACATCGCTTTGGATGTCTGGGTTGCAGAGCAACAGGAGGAGAGGGGGAACCAACTCACTCCGGAAATCCCTCTTGTTCCTTCGTCATCCAGACGCTAAAGCAGCGTCTGGGCCACCCCGCCCTTTGTAAAGTAGAATGTCCCCTTTTGCTTCTGCTTTGCGAGCGTCGTGGCGTGTAACTTCACGAACACCTTATTCGGCCAAGGCATTGTCGTGAAAAGCATGCGCGCCGATGCCCCCTTTTGGGCTGACACGACCACTCACGCCGAACCATTTCGTCCTATCACCCGTGACATACACCATCGCTTTGTATTGAAACCTACCCCCGTCAATCGGCGTTATCGTAATGTCGGACTCTTGGACCGGATCGAATTTGTAGTTGGGAAACATGTTTGTCGCCAGCGTCAAAAAAGTCGTCAACATTTTGCGGATCTGTTCGGACGTGGTCAACTTGTCCGAATTCTTGTGAATGTACTGAAATAGCGGGCCGTATTTCGGCAAGACCTGCGGCTGACCGGCAGGATCTACGGCGACGATGGCCGCATTCACGTTTTTGTTCCCATTATTCGGCGCGGTAAAGAACGATTGCCCCGGTAACAACATGTTGATGGTCGGCGAGTTAATGTTCGTAACCGGTCCACCTGCTGCCTTTTGGGCTACCGGCATGTCGGCCGCAATATCAGCGGCCGTCACCGGCCTATTGCGACGCGCTGGTGGGCGATAATTGTTGACCGTCTTGAGGCTCATTGGTTGGCCCGACTGGCCGACGTTAAAGGTTACGGAAATCGGCCCGCTGCCACTCGGAGCCCCCGAGGGCGAAGCGGTCGGCTGACTGGTGCCGCTTCCCGTGATGCCACCTTGGCCATCGGGCTTGACTTGCACATCTTGCGGACTGAAAGGCTGATTCGGATACTTGGCGGACTCCAACGCCAAGGCTGCTTCCACCGCTTTTTTCACGTCCTCAGCGGTCATCGCGGGTTGGGCCTCCGATTTGAAGAAGTCCAACACGTCTTCGGGCGTGGCGAGGAGTCGCGCGATACCGTCATTGCCCACCGCGTAGATGTTGCTCCATTGGAGCGGTTTCGGCAAATCTGCCGTGGAACTCTCCGGGAAATGGACGCCCACGAAGAGATACTTCGGGAACATGGCGGCCAAACTTGCACTGGGCACATAAGCAACATCGGCGAGAGGTGCTTCCAACTCATCGAGTTCGGCCTGAACGAGTAACTCCGTGCCTTTGATGTCGCGCCGCGTTGGCTCCGCGACGGCAACGGCGGTGAACAGAAACAGGGTGAAAAATGCGAATCGCATCTCGGGACTCCTTGTCAGTAAGGTTTCGTTGATCTGCTGCGTCGGAACAGGATTACTTTTTCTTGGCTTGCAGACGTGTGACGGCGGCCTTCGCGGATTCATGTCCCTTCGCGGCGGCTTTGGTGTACCAATCCAGTGCCGCTTTGCGGTTCTTCGACCCGCCTTCGCCGTTCTCAATCATCTGGCCCAGGGCGACCATCGCTTCGGTGTGGTCCCTCTCGGCCGCTTTGGTCAGCCATTCGCGCGCTTTCACCTGGTCTTTGGCGACCCCTTGGCCTGTTTGGTAGAGTTCTCCCAGCCAGAGCATACAATCGCCATTTCCCGCGTTCGCCCCTATAGTGTACCACTCGGCGGCCTTCGTCGCATCCTTGGCGGTGCCTTCTCCCAACAAATACATCATGCCGACATCCCCCATCGAGAGCGCGTTGCCACGGTCCGCACTTTGGGTGAAGTATTCCAAGGCTTTCTTGAAGTCTTGGGGCGTGCCGTGGCCCTTCTTGTGATACCATCCCACCGTGCGCAGCGACTCCAGATGACCCTTCGCCGCCGCCTTGGAGTGCCATTCGAAGGCCTTGTTCAAGTCCTTTGGCACATGCTCGCCATGCTCGTACATGTAGCCCAATGCGTACATCGATTGCGCGAAGCCCTGCTCTGCGGCCTTCGTCCGCCATTCAAGGTTCTTCTGCTGATCCGCCATGACCCCACGGCCGGACTCGTAGAGATAGCCCACCATGTCCATCGCATTGGGATCGCCCGCTTTGGCGGCCCTGGAGAACAACTCGAAGGCTTTCTTTTCGTCCTGCGGCACTCCTTGACCGTCCAAGTACGCTTTGCCGAGGTGAACCATCCCACCGGAGTAGCCGCCCTCCCCAGCCTTCGTGAACCACTCGGCGGCCTTCGTCACATCCTTGGGAACACCATTCCCTTCTTCGTAGATCTCCCCGAGAGCGAACATCGCCGACGAGTTCCGCTTCTCCACCGCCGCCTTGGTGAACCATTCAATCGCCTTGGGTGTGTCCTTGGTAACGTTGCGACCATCGCGGTACGCGGATGCCAGCGTGTACATCGCTTCCAGGTTCCCCTTTTCGGCGGCCTTCGTCCGCCATTCGATGCTCTTTTGCTGATCCGCTTGGACCATCATCCCCCGCTCATAGCAAAGACCAAGCCAGTTCATTGCCCTGATATTGCCCAAAGCGGCGGCCTTGGAGTACCACTCGAAGGCTTGCTTCTTGTCCTTTTCGAAAACGACGTTGTATTGATACATTTCCCCCAATTTGTACATCGAATCGGTATCGCCTTTGGCGGCGGCTTTGGTGTACCACACGGCGGCTTTGGTGTACCACACGGTGGCTTTGGTGTACCACTCCGTGGCCTTCTGCTCATCCTTGGGAAGACCTTCGCCGAGCAGAATCATGTTGCCCATCATGACCATTGCGCGTTCATGGCCTTTGTCGGCGGCTTTGGTGTACCATGCAATAGCTTGCTTTTGGTCGCGGCTCTTTTCGTCGGGGTGCGATGAATAGAATTCGCCCAACGAGCTCATCGCTTGTGCATGGCCCTTTTCGGCAGCCTTAGTGAGCCACTCAACGCCCTGCTTGGTGTCCCGAGTCATCCCAATACCATCCTTTAATAGGATGCCGATGAGACACTGGGCGTCGGTGTTGCCACTTTCAGCTGCGGCGAGAACGCCCGCCGAGTTTTTCTTGATCAGCTTCCCCCCTTCGGCCATATTTTGTTCAACTCGCATGCCGTGGTAGGTCGCCAAGCCCAAATAACCGCTGGCGACGGCGTGCCCCTTCTCCGCGGCTTGCCGAAGCAGTTTCATCCCAAGGACGGGGTCGGGGTTGCCGTTTTCACCGCCGATGGCCTCCATGGCTTCACGGAAGAGTTTGTCCAACGTGACGTTATTCTTGCCCTTCCTGTCCTTGCCCTTTTGGGCCTGTACGGAAACAGGTGCGGACAGCAGCAACAGGCTCAAGAACAGCACGATACCGCCGAAGACCGACCGCCTCCGACTGGCAACAAGACAATCCGCAACGGTTTGCAGGCAGCGTACCGTACGGGGACAACTGCCAACACATCGAAAGAATGACATCGTAACGCCCTTGGAATGATGTGTTGAAGTTCGGAACCACAACCGGCCTCAACAGTAATGTGAGAATGAACGCCCAATCGCGCAGTCGACTTTAAAAAGTCGGGAACACAAAAGGGGACATTCCACTTTTCCGGTTGCTTTGGCCTACCTCGGGGGGGGAAGGGAAGATTCGAGCCCGAGTATCGCTGCGGTCTTCGTCTTTAATTGTGTGTAACCGAACGGCGTACCACGAGCAAGGCTGTGACGCAGAGCCTTTAGTTCGGTTCACAACGGACGGAGCATATCCCCCGCTCGCTCTGTCAAATAGAATGCCGTTCATCTTAGACATCACTGCTCCCGCACGCTGATGTGGTCGGTGTGAGAGCAGAGGGGCAATCGGCATGAGTGTGCGTCCTTTCCTTATTGCCGAGATGGCACGATTGCGAGGCTATTCCTCGAATATGCCGGTCTCGGTTCAGGCGAGCGATCCAGCGGGTATCCAGGTCGTGATCGACTTGACCCAGGTGGACAGCTTGGGCTGCGCATTTCGGCAGATCACGTTGCATGTTCCGGCGATGAGTCAGGCGGCGTTTGATGTCCTGAAGCGCTGGGCGGACGCACTCAGCCAGCGGATCACGTACCTGCTCGAACAGGTCACTCCGTTGGAGTATGACCCGCAAGCGGGGCAGGTGCTGATCCGCTCGACCCGGCCTGACCAGTTGCCGGACGGGACGCAATACTATGAAATGGTCTTGTCGTCGCTCGGTACTGGCACGTTTTCGCTCAAACGCTTCAGTTCGATCAAGGGCACACCGGGTCGCACCCAGATCGATCTGCTGGTGACTCACGAGGTGCTGTACAAGCTGTGTGACGACTTGATCGACACGGCGGCGCAGACACCTTAAAAGAAGAGGTTCGTGGCGGATGGCTCATGGCTATTGGCCAGAGAGACCGTCTGGCCATGAGCCATCCGCCATCCGCCACAAGCCCCTCCCCCTATGCCCATCAAGTTTCGTTGCCCACATTGCGAACAGTTCCTGGGCATCTCTCGCTCGAAGGCGGGGGCGGTCACGGACTGCCCGATGTGTGGGAAGACCATCCGTGTGCCGGAACTCGATGGGAAGATTGCCCCGCTGCCGAAGCCGGAGATGAATCACGGCGACAGCGGCTTAGCGAAGGCTCTCAATGCGCTCGCTTCGCTGGGTGATAGCGCAGCGGTGATCGCGGAACCCGAGGCACTGCCCGCCAAACCAGTCGCGATCGTGCTGGCCCCGGCCCCCGCGCTGGAGCCGATTCCGATCCCGGTTCCGCTGCCTCCTGAGCCACCGGTCCGCCCCGCCGCTGCGGGGATTTCGCGTCCGACTCCGCCGCCGCACAACCGCGATGTGACTGCTCCGCCGAGTGCGGATCTGTTCCGCGAGCTGTCCTCGATCCAGCCACCGTCCGGAGCGCGAGGTCGTCGCTCGCTGGGAGAGAAGCGTCCACTCCTCATCACGGGAGCGGTCTGTGGGCTGGTCGGGATCAGCTGTGGTTTTCTGCTGGGGCGAATGACGGGGGCGGGAGGGGCGTCGGCACCGGCTGTTCCAGTGGCACAGGGGCCGAACGCCGGAACGCCGGGACTGGTCGAACCAGCGGCAGCATTACTTGGCGTCGAGGCCACGGCCCCCCTCCCGGCAGGCGTACTGAACCTCGCCATCGAGGGTCGAGTCACTTTCGTCACCGCCACGGGGGAGAGTCGCCCCGATGCCGGAGCCAGAATCCTGGTCCTCCCCGCCCGTCGCCCCGCCACAGCCAAGTTACCAGTCATGAGTTTTCGGGCCGGGGCGAACAGCAGCGATGTCCGACTGGCCCAGGCTTCGATCCGCGCCCTCGGCGGCGACTTCGCTCTGGCGGGTCCCGACGGTCATTACGAGATCAGGCTCACTGCCACCGGACCCTACCAACTCCTGATTGTCTCCAAATACCAGGGCCGCGATCTCGGCGAATTGCCCGCTGCCACTGATCTCACACTCCTGCAGAACTGGTTCGATCAGCCGCGATCGTTCTTCGGACAGACCCAGGTCATGTCCGCCCCTGTCCAATTCGACGGTGAACGTAGCTCGATTCGCGACCACGTTTTCCCCAGGGCCGATTGAGCCCACCGTGGGGCACGTTTCCTACGTGCCCCACGGTGCAGAGGCACGTAAAAAACGTGCCCCACTGTCTCTCCGCTGGTATGATCTTCGTGGGCAAGCTACCTTGCGAGTTCTTCGACTGGCAGATCACCTCTCCCAGTCATCCACTGCGTCTCCCCGAGTGTTACCACAGCATGATTTGCGTCAGTTTAGGTCGCACCCGACATTCAATGGTCACCGCCGAGCATCAGGCTCTGGCCCAGCGCGGGGCGGAGTTGGTGGAGTTGCGGCTCGACTGGCTCTCGAAGCCGCCCGAGCTGAACCGGTTACTCGACAAGCGTCCGACTCCCGTCGTGGTCACCTGTCGTCGACCCGCGGACGGCGGGCGATCAAAGATGACCGAGGACCAGCGGCTGACTTACCTGCGCCAAGCCATCGTCGCCGGGGTCGAGTATGTCGACCTGGAAGACGACATCGCGACCAAGATCCGTCGCTACGGCAAGACGAAGCGGATCGTGAGCTACCACGACTTCCAGGGGACGCCCGACTCCCTGGAAAAGCGGCACGCCGAGATGTCCCTGCTCGACCCGGACATCATCAAGATCGTCACGATGGCCCAGTCGCCGCAGGACAACATTCGCCTGCTGAAACTCGTGAAGGACGCCCGCATTCCGACCATTGCCTTTTGCATGGGCGAATTCGGTCTCGTCAGCCGGGTGCTGTGCGGCAAGTACGGGGCCCCGTTCACCTACGCCACGTTCAGTTCTGATCGCGTCCTTGCTCCCGGGCAGCTGTCGTTCGATGAGATGAAGAACCTGTACCGGTTCGACCAGATCAATGCCCAGACACAGGTGTTCGGCGTGCTGGGCGATCCGATTGCGCAGAGCTATAGCCCCCGCATCCACAATGCGGCATTTCGGCACGACGGCCTCAATGCGGTCTACCTGCCGATGCGGGTGCCGGCGGAAGAACTCGATGACACACTGGACGCTTACTCGTGGCTCGATGTGCGCGGTTACAGCGTGACGATCCCGCATAAGGAGCGGGCGCTGCACCTCGCCAATTTTCGCGACGACATCGTCGACGACATCGGGGCAGCGAACACGTTGTTCCGCGACGAACGTAACAACTGGTACGCTGGCAACACGGATTTCGATGCAGCACTGTCGAGCATCAAGCAGGGACTCACGATGAAGGGCGACCCCGATCTGGCTGGGAAGCGCGTGCTGTTGCTCGGAGCTGGCGGTGTCGCCAAAGCGATCGGACAGGGCGTCCTTCGCGCGGGGGGAGCGTTGACGATTACCAACCGTACGAAGTCACGCGGCCAGGAGTTGGCGACTCAACTCGGCTGCCAGTTCGTCGCCTGGGAGAATCGGGGCGCGGCGTATGTCGACGTACTCGTGAACTGCACGCCGATCGGCATGTACCCGAATATGAATGACACTCCCTATACGGAGAACTGGCTCCGCGAGGGGACTGTCGTCTTCGATACGATCTACAACCCCGAGCAGACTCTGCTCATCAAGCAGGCCAAAGAACGCGGCTGCCATGTCGTCAGCGGGTTGGAGATGTTCGTAGCCCAAGCCGCTGCGCAGTACCATTGCTTCACCCGCCAAGCGGCCCCCCTCGATGCCATGCGCAAGGCTCTCCGCCGAGGGATCTCGGCGGTGCGGTCGAGTGAGTGAATGTGAGTGAGTGGGAATGTCAGGTGTCAGCCCCGCGCTCTTTGTTCCCGTAATGCAGATCGACATCCTTGTGCCCCAGGCTCAATACTCCATAGAGCCCGACCGACGCCAGTAACGTGGCCGAGGTCACGGACAGCATGACCGTGAAGCCCCACTGGTCGAGTAGTCGCCCGAGGACTGGGGAAGTCACCGCCATCCCCAAATCGGCAAAGGCCAGGATCATCGTCGTGCCGGTCCCGCGATACTGCTCCGGAAAGGTCTCGGCCCCCAGTGACACCACACACGGAAACAGCAGTGCATGCCCGAAGCCGATGCAGAGCGAGGGACCGACGAACTGCCATTCCGACTGCACGGTGATGAGCCACGCATGCCCGATCGCGTGTCCGATCAGCCCCACTAAGATCAGGACTCGGCGTCCCCATGTCCGACTCCACGTGCGCGTCAGCAACCTCACTGAGAACGCCGCCACCGCATACCCAGTGAAGAAGACCTTCACCCCCGCGAGATGACGCTCCGTCGCCAGTCGAGTCAGAAACACCATCGTCACCGCGAACCCCAGCCCCATCATCAGCGCGACGAGAACCACTGCCCCCGGCCAGTAACGTCGCAGTAACACATGCGCGTGCGGCGTCACCTCGGGGGTCACGTGGCTGTCACGATGGGTCAGCGTCAGCACGAACACCAAGTACAACAGCCCGAACGCGATGGTCGCTCCGAACAGAGTCGTGAACCGCTCCATCCCCTGCGAATGGGAGAACATCCAGTCGCCCAATTGAGCTCCGACGACCATGCCCACAAACCCGCTCGACCCCAGACTGCCGATGGCCTCCGTCCGCCGGTGAGCGGGCACTCGCAACTGGATATGCAGGTTCGAGCAGACAAACATCGCCGAAATGCCGATTGCATAAGCCGTGCGCGCGAGGTAAATCTGCGGACCCAACTCCCGCGTCCCCCACAGCCCCAAGCCGCCGATCAGGAACAAAGCTGTCCCCAGCATCCACAGCTTCCGCACTCCAAACCGGTCGATCGCCTGCCCCAGCCAAATGCGAGAGATCAGCGACCCGGCCAGAGCGATGCCCACGATCAGACCCGTGTCGGACTTCGTCCCCTTCAGCAGGTCGACAAATTCGGCGAACCGGAATGTGAGAGTATTGGCGGCCACCAATGACATGTTCGCGGCATATGCCAGCCAGAACGAGCGATTGTAAATCGCCGCCGATTCAGACTCGTACGGACTAGACGGGGAGGACATGCCGGAGCGGAACGATCACGGGGAGCGGGGAATGAAGCTCGACAATGTATCAGCAATCCCGTTTAGCCGCGACGCGAAGGCTTTACGCAGCGGAGCGCGGTGCGTGCCTTCACTCGCTCCCGGTGCGTGTCGGTCACACAGAGTTCGGAAATCGATTGCCGTGCGTGGCGAAGCGGAGCTTCGAGGATATGCGGTCCCAAGCGGAGCTTGGGACCGAGGGACTAAAGCGATGTCTGGGCCACCCCGCCTCCTCCGCCGAAGGATTGAGTTCAGCCGCACCGGGCGAGGAGCGACGCGACGAGAACGGTTTCAGATGGAGCGATTTGTTAAGCCACATCTACGACCCACAATTGCAATTGGGTGGGTGGAGGATATGACTTAGGGATTGCCGCCAACGCGAACGGAAGATCTGGTGTTGCGGAGAGCGGTGTATCCATTAGGTTCCTCTCTTGCGCCATTGCTATTGCCAGCTTGAGATAACGACGAAGGAGCAATAGGGGTGGAAACTGATTTCTCTCGGCCAACCATTCGAGCGCGTCGCGGGCGCACTTTGAACTGTTGCATGAACGGCACGCCCAGACAAGGTTGTCTCCGATATTTGCCCCGCCTCGCTTTGTTGGAATGAGATGGTCAACCGACAGATAGACGCGACTCCCACAGTAGCAACACGCCTGCGGCAGAACCATCTTCAAACGCTCGTCGTCCGCGAGCGGACCGATGCTCATGGTTTGCTTGTTCAGTCCCGCGTAAAGTCGAGTCCGAATCATGAACTGAGTGCGACCGTACTTCTCAGCTTTCGCAGTAATGGCCGAATGCGCCATCGCAAGGTTCGCGTACGACCAGTGCAGCAAATCGCCGACAGTGGTGATCTCCATCGATGCGGCCTAACTGGGGTTAGTCAGAATTCGCTTCTGTCCATCACGGGCACGAATTCTGCCTATCGCTGGATTGCTCGTCGGGAGGCATCTCCCGAAGGATCGAGGCATTCTGGACTGGGTTCGATTTTGGCAGGCTGGGACTGGATGTCAATCGGGATCGGATCGCCGAGCAATCCCTCATTCCCGTTTTCGAATCGTTACCGGTCTCGATCGATAGAACCGCATCGACCCTTGTATCCATGGCTTCAGGGGTTTGAGCCGCAGATGAACACAGATGAACACAGATGAACGCAGATGAACGCAGATCAGCAGAGGGGTGGTCGAACGTTTTCAGCTGGCTCGTCCCTTTCAAATCTGTGTTCATCTGCGTTTATCTGCGGCCAATCCTTCTTCGAATACTTTGTCCCTCCTTGCCAGCGGGGTAGCAGGTTGGCCCGCTCGGAGGACTACCGGTGTGCCAGCGGCACCAGGGGTTATCAGGCGGGCAGTTCTCGCAGCAAGAACCTCTCGGCGAAAGCCACCCCGGTAAAGTCCCCAAACGATTCAACCGAGGCGACCCCGAGTGGGCGATTGCTCAAGCGGGAAGGGCCAACTCGCCAGACTACCACAGGCGGTTGACGGGATACGCATCGAGTTTCGCATCCGCGCTGACGATGGAAATACCCTCGACGAAGGCTTGACTGACGATCAGACGGTCGAAGGGGTCTTTGTGGTCAGGGGGGAACGCCAACCCTGCCAGATGAGCGGTGTGAATCGGCAGGATCGGGAGAATCTGAAATCCATATTGATTCAGAACCAAATCCATGAACTCTTCGTAGGGACGGTTGAGGGTCCACTTGCCCAGACTCACTTTGATGGCGATTTCCCAGTATGAGGCTGGACTGACGAGAATCTCATGCGAGAGGTTCTGGATCAGAGTCTGGGCTGTCACGCTGAGCTTGGCATCCCCTTCGACGTACCAATACATCGCATGCGTGTCGAGCAAGACTCTCACGGCATATACTCCGCAAAGTCCTGCAAATGCTCGTCGTCATCCGAGACCACGGTGATGAAACCTTTGCCCAGCCCCGGTCCAGGGCGCAGCTGGGGGGCGAGTGCCGCCTGAGTTTTCTGGACCCGTGCCAGCGGTGTCCCGTGATCGGTAATCATCAACTCCTCCCCCGGTCGCAGATTCTGAATAATCTGCGGCAGCCGGGCCTGAGCCTCCTCAATGGTGACGGTGGTCATGGGCGGTCCTCAGCGTGCTTCTTGATTGGTGAATGTGTCCATGATCAGGGACAGGCTATGGAAAGTCGGATTGTACCACGGTTGTCGCACTTGTGTCATACCGATTCGTAGTCGTCAGAGTGAGTCATCAACTGATGGACCACTCCGCGCTTTCGGCTCTCATGAAAGAGAGTGCGAACATGCGTTCTAGGGCTGGCGGATCAACTTCTGCTATCCTTCGCCAGCGCACAGCAGGCCGTTGGAGACAACACGATCCACGGTGAACAATCAGGGATCGATGAAGGTGAGTGTGATGGAGTCTTTCAGTCTGGCGGCGCACGGGATTACCGTGCTTAACGTCTTGCGCAATCCAGCCCCGTCGGTGTTGTATGAAGAGGCGATTCGCCACGAGCCGGGGACGACAATCGCCGATAGTGGGGCATTGATTGCCTATTCCGGAGAGAAGACGGGGCGTTCACCGAAGGACAAGCGGGTCGTGCGGCACCCGCTGACGGCGGATGATGTCTGGTGGGGGCCGGTCAACTTCCCGCTGGATGAGACCACGTTTAACATCAATCGCGAACGGGCCAAGGACTATCTGAATACCCAGCCGCGTCTGTACGTGATTGACGCCTATGCCGGGTGGGATCCGAAGTACCGGCTCAAGGTCCGCGTGATCTGCTCGCGGCCGTACCACGCGCTGTTCATGCACAACATGCTCATCCGCCCGAGCGATGAGGAGCTGGCGGACTTCGGCGAACCCGACTTCGTGATCTTCAACGCCGGACGGTTCCCGGCCAATCGCTACACGACCGGCATGACCTCGTCGACCAGCGTCGACCTCTCGTTCGAGCAACGCGAACTCGTGATCCTCGGGACCGAGTACGCGGGCGAGATGAAGAAGGGGGTCTTCACGATCGTCAATTACCTGATGCCCAAGCGCGGCGTGCTGTCGATGCACTGCTCCGCGACTTGCAATCCGACCACTGGCGAAAGCTCGGTGCTGTTTGGGCTCTCCGGCACCGGGAAGACGACGCTCTCGGCTGACCCGCGTCGCCAGTTGATCGGCGACGACGAACACTGCTGGAGCGACGACGGCATCTTCAACGTCGAGGGGGGCTGCTATGCCAAGGCGATCTACCTCTCCCGCGAGCGCGAGCCGGAAATCTTCCAGGCCCTCCGCTTCGGGGCGGTCCTGGAGAACGTCGTCTATGACGCCGCCCACCACCACGTCGACTTCAACAGCTCGCGCATCTCACAGAACACGCGCGGAGCCTATCCGATTGAGTTCATGCCGAACGCCAAGCTGCCGTGCGTGGCTGGGCATCCATCGGAGGTGATCTTCTTGACGTGTGATGCGTTCGGGGTCTTGCCGCCGGTGTCGAGGCTGACTTCCGAGCAGGCGAAATTCCACTTCATCAATGGGTATACCGCCAAGGTGGCCGGGACCGAGCAGGGGGTCAACGAGCCGACCGCGACCTTCTCGCCGTGTTTCGGCGGGCCGTTCCTGGTTTGGCATCCCAACAAGTATGCCGAACTTCTGGCCGCCAAGGTCCAACAGCACCAGGCCCAGGTCTGGCTGGTCAACACCGGCTGGACCGGTGGGCCACCCGGGATCGGACAACGCATGAAGCTCGCCGAAACGCGGGCCATTATCGACGCGATCCACTCGAACGAGTTGCGGAAGGCCCCGACAGAGACCGACCCCATCTTCGGCCTGCACCGCGTCATCCGCTGCCCCGGCGTACCTGACACGGTCCTCAACCCGCGTGAGGCGTGGGCCGACAAAGCCACTTACGATACAGCGGCGACTCGGCTCGCTGCGATGTTTCGCGAGAATTACGAGGCGGTCCAATCGGGCCGCGACCTCGGGGCGATGGATGGATAGCCAGCGGGGCGGCGTCCCACGGGTTTTGCGTGACCGCTCGCATCCCTTATCATCCGTACTGACCCAACGCCCCCCACAGGACTGCCCTTATGGCCGCTGCCCCGACTCATGCTCAACTCGTTGTCCTTGGCGGCGGTCCCGGCGGATATCCGGCGGCGTTTGATGCAGCCGACCACGGGATGAAGGTCGTGCTAGTGGACCAGGATGCCCAACCGGGCGGGGTCTGCCTGAACCGTGGATGTATCCCTTCGAAGGCGTTGCTGCATGTCGCCAAGCTGATTCAGGAGGCCCGCGAGTCGTCTCACTGGGGGGTGACCTTTGCCGAGCCGAAGATCGACCTCGACAAGCTGCGGTCGTTTAAGAATGGTGTCGTCACCCAACTGACTGGCGGTATTCGTCAACTGTGCAAGGCGCGCGGTGTTGATCTCGTGCAGGCACGGGGGACGTTCCTCAACTCGGGGACGCTGCAACTCACCGCTTCGGACGGGACGCAGAGCCAACTGACGTTTGACCACTGCATTGTCGCGGTCGGGTCACGGCCCGCGATGCCGCCGGTGTTTAACATTGGTGACCCGCGCGTGATGGACTCGACCGGGGCACTCGCACTCGCCGACATTCCGGGGAAGCTGCTGGTCATCGGCGGGGGGTATATCGGTCTCGAAATGGGATCGGTCTATGCCTCACTGGGGTCCAAGGTCACGGTGGTCGAGGCGTTGCCGGTGCTCCTCGCCGCAGCCGACCGCGACCTCGTGAACCCGCTGCAAAAGCGGCTCAACGGACTGTTCGCGGCGATTCATGTGAATACGAAGGTGATGAGCCTGAAGGCGACACCGGAAGGGATCGTCGCTGAATTCAGCGGCGAGGGAGTCACCTCTCCGCAGACCTTCGATCGTGTTCTCGTCTCGGTCGGTCGAGCACCGAACGGCAAAGGTGTCGGCCTGGAGAATACCAAGGCGGTCGTCAGTGATCGCGGCTACATCGAAGTCGACCGCAACATGCGGACCGCAGACCCGATGATCATGGCCATCGGCGACGTGGCCGGGGAGCCGATGCTGGCCCACAAGGCGACTCGCGAGGCCAAGGTCGCCGTCGAAACGTTGCGCGGCGAACCGGCGATGTTCGACAACGTGGCGATTCCGGCCGTCGTCTTCACGGACCCCGAGATCGCCTGGTGCGGGATCACCGAAGCCGAAGCCAAGGCCGCCGGTCGCGAGGTGATCGTCACGAAGTTCCCGTGGGCTGCCAGCGGACGCGCCCAGACGATTGGCCGCACGGAAGGCCTAACCAAGCTGATCATCGAGCCGAAAACCGAACGCATCCTCGGCGTCGGCATCGTCGGACCCGGGGCCGGCGAACTGATCGCCGAAGGGGTCCTCGCCGTCGAAACCGCCGCCGTGGCCCGCGACCTCGCCGAAAGCATCCACGCCCACCCGACACTGTCGGAAACGATGATGGAAGCCGCCGAAGCGTCGTTCGCCCAAGCGACGCACATGTTCCGACCGAAGCGGAAGTAGACTCACTAGCCATCGAGGTTGCTCAACGTGTTGAACGCAGAAATGTGGATTGTATGATCACCGGCCATGATGTGGTGAGGACGCAAGCATGCACAACGACACGGTGGTAGCCTATTCGAAGACCAAGGAGGCATCACTCTACTTTTCGCATGTGGTCCCGATTCCATCATTTGTAATCGAGAAATCCCTGTTTCATGCAATGAAGCTCTATCGTTGTGGAGCGGACTATCAGGCATCCGTCACGTTGATGTTAGATGCAGAAATGCCTACCTGTGAGTCCCACTGGGCAAAGTTATTACCTCCACACTTGTCGAGCAATCCCAAGTTCTTCAAACTGTTAAACAGAGTGTCAATGTGGGATGGACTGAACAGCTTCTATCACTCGATGCTCGCACTCAATGGACCCTCGGAAGATTTTGATGAATGCAAGACTCAATTGATCGAAATGGTAAAGAAATTGATGGGTGTGAATCTCCTTCATGATCTCGCGCTAGATCGGACATATGACGCCTTGATGACTCGATACGATCTCGAAATGCTGCCCGCCATTGTTCCCGACGAATGGACGAAGATGGACGACGGTTCAATGATCAAAACGGGTTCCTCCGACTTTAGACTCACATTGTTGAATGTAAACCTCATCGATACCACAACGGCGTCTTGGAGCCAGATCTTTTCTTTCCGAGAGGACATCGAATCACAAACAAGGCTGCAGAGACTCCAGCGATTCTTCTCTAAGAACTATGTCGGAAAGTCTAGGTCATTCATTGAGGACGACTTGCAAACTCGACTTGACGATCATGCGGCCGTAGTGCGCAAACATGGATTCGATACGAAAATGGCCAAACTTGAGGCAGTCGTATCCTCTAAATGGCTTCAGGGGAGTTTGACGGGCGCAGGATTGGCTGCGATTTGCGGACACAATGAAGCCGCTTTGATATCTGGTTTTACAGGTATTCTCTTTGAAGTGGGTAGCACTGGGGTGAAACTTGCTAGGCGGAAATTCGAGTTCATGGAGCATATTGCGCAGCATCCGCTCGGGTATATTATTGCAGCGCATGAAAGTCTTTGCGTGCAGAAACCGACATGAACCCTCCACCTCTGTTCGTGGCGAAGTTGACTCGAATTCGCAGATTCGGCAAGCACGGATTACCCTGGTTGGCTGTCTCTCAAGCCCCAATTCGTACGGACTCGCTCTCCTCGCGAGCTGGTTGTATTATATGTATTGACCACTTGATGTTGATATCGAGTGAGTCCTTCTCAATCCGCGGGGGCATGAGGAACAGAGCGATGAGGCCAGCAAAGTTTCCACTTAACGGAAGTCAAAGCGTGTTCATCACGGCACTGTTCATGGGGATGATGTGGATCAGTGGCAACAGCATTGCCGCTGAGCCCAGCGTGCTCAAAATCAATCACCCTCAGCCGTTCCAGGTGATTCAGCGGATTGGGATTGCTCCCCATGTCGGGTATGCCCAAGTGGTGATCCACGGCGATGTCCCCGCCGTGGCCGAGGACGCGACCTGTGAGTATCGAGTCACTCCCGTCGGGGTCGCTCAAGACACGGGCTGGACTTCACTGCCTGCTCAAATCCAGGGCGGAACATTCGAGGCCCAAGCTCGAATCCCGGCTGGCTGGTTTCGCTTGGAAGTCCGCAGCCGCGTCGGTGATGCGGTAGTTTCGCTCGGTTCCGTCGAGCCGTTCGGAGTGGGCGAAGTGTTCCTCGTCGCCGGTCAGTCGTATGCCACGAACTGCAACGACGAGCTTCTGAGCGTCATCGACGAACAACAGCGAGTCGTCGCTTTCGACTCCAAGAAAGGCACGTGGGGGGCCGCGAATGACCCGCAGCCCGTGGCGGATGGCAGCGATGGCGGTTCGATCTGGCCACCGCTGGGGGATGCACTGTCGAAAGAATTGGGTGTGCCCGTCGCCTTTGCGAATGTGGCGTGGGGCGGAACCTCCTCGCAGCAGTGGATGCCCGAGGGAGATCTGCACAAGCGGCTGGTTCAAACTGGTCAAACACTCGGTCGGTTCCGCGCAGTCCTTTGGCAGCAGGGGGAGTCCGATGTGATTGCCAAGACCACGGCGGAGACCTACATCGCCAACGTCCGATCGATTCGGGACACAGCTGCGAAAGCCTGGGGCTTCGAGCCGCCGTGGTTGCTGGCCAAGTCGACACTGCATCCGACGGTCTACAACGATCCCGAGGGCGAAGGCCGCATCCGGGGGGCGATCGACTCGCTGACGAAGCTCAAGGGGTTTCGCCCCGGTCCCGACACTGACACCCTTGCCAACGAAAATCGCGGCGATGCCAAATCGCGCCGACACTTCAGTGGAGTGGGGCAAAAGAATGCCGCTCAGATGTGGCTGGCCGCGATTCGCCAAGCAGTCCTTCCCGAAGCGTCGAAGAGTTCTCTTCACGTGGGTGTGGCCGAGGCCGATATCACCCCGCCGGTCGGTTTCCCAATGGCGGGCTACTACCACGAGCGACTGGCCGAAGGGGAAATTGATCCCCTCAAGGCCAAAGCGATCGTCTTTCGCCAGGGGGACACCGCCGGAGCGCTGGTCGTCTGCGACTTAATCGGCATCGCCACCGACCTGAAGAACGAGGTCCGTCGTCGAGCCTCCGAGAAGACCGGCATCCCCGCTTCGAACATCTCGATCGCGGCGACGCACTCGCACACCGCTCCCGACTACATGAAGGAGCTGTATCTCAAGCTCGGAAATGAGAGGCAGGAACCGCTGCGGGCGGCCTATATCGACAAGCTCATCAGCGGACCGGTCGATGCCATTGTCCAAGCGAACGCTGCGGCCCAGCCCGCGATTCTGGAATCGGGCTCGGCCACTCAACTCAATCCGGTCTCGTTTAACCGTCGGGCAGTGACGCGCGATGGAAGTGTGAAGACGTGGATGGGGGCCGACCATCCCGACTTTGTCCGCACAGCGGGTCCCATTGATCCGCAGATCGGACTGCTATCGATTCGCGACGAGAGCGGAGTTCCACTGGGCATCCTCAGCAACTTCGCTCTGCACCTGGATACGGTCGGCGGCATGAAGTGGAGTGCCGATTACCCGTTCTTCATCGAGCGATCGCTTCGTCAAGCGACGGGTTCAAACGTCATCTCGCTCTTCGGCAATGGGTGCTGCGGGGACATCAATCATGTGAACCCCCGCAGCAGCGTTCGCAACAAGGCCGACTTCATTGGCCAATCCATCGCCGAGTCGATCATTCGCGATCTACCGAGTCTCCAGCTGATGGAGGATCAGCGTCTGGTCGTCAAATCTTGCGTCGTCCAACTGCCGTTGCAGGACGCGACCGCAGAAGAAGTCGCCCAGTCGATCAAGATTCTTGATCGCGCCCAGCGCAAAGAACCCGTCGAGTTTCTCGAACACGTGACCGCCTACAAGAAGCTGATCATCGATCAACTGAGACACAAAGAGCCGCACGCGAAGACGGCAGAGCATATCACTTGGGGCCTCAGCCGATCACTCGCCGGGATCGGAGAGACGCTGCCCGTGGACATGACCGTCTTCACGATTGGGCCGGACATCGCGATTGTCAGCCTGCCCGGTGAAGACTTTGTCGAACTGGGGCTAGCGATCAAGCAGGGTTCGCCGTTCCGCACGACGATCGTCATCGAACTGTCGAACTGTGTCGAGTCGATCTACGTCCCGACTCGTGCCGCCTGCGCCGGGGGGAGCTACGAAGTCACCAACTCGACCACGCTGCCGGGGTCGGGTGAGATGCTGGTCGAGGCCGCTCTGACCATGCTGCGACAAGCGGCGTCGACGGCACAGCCAGCCAGCAAGTAGACCAGATCGCTTCGAGTGATTCGCTCAGCGGCCCGGCATCCGCCCAATGGCTCACTAGCCCGACGCATCAGCGAGGGGGAGCGAAAGCGACTTTTCCCTGCGAATCCCTCGCTGACGCGTCGGGCTAGTCAATCATCTCAAAAAAGAAACGCGACCCACACGGGCCGCGTTTCGTATCAACAGCGAGTGGCCCCCCCCTGTTACTCGTGCAGGTCGTAGCACATCAGCTTGTTCTGCTCCCGCAAATAGAGCAGCCCGTCCGACACCACTGGGTGAGCCCAGCTTTCCCGCTCCTGGTACTCCGGAGTGAACGACCCGTGCAGTTCGTATCCACTAGGGGTCGCATTCACAAGGGCCAGCTTACCGTTCTGGTAGCGGAAGATGATCTGGCCATCGGCCATCGTCACAGCTGCGGAGCCATCGCCCGCCCCCCGGATGTCACCGCCCCACTTGACCTCGCCGGTTTTCATCTCGACGCAGATGGGGAAGCCCTTGTTGTGCTTGGCTCCGGAATAGATGAAGCCGTTGGCGAGGATGAAGCCGCCATGGTGGTTCTCGAAGGTCTTAGGTTCCAGGAAGTAGACCTCTTCGGCCTTCACGCCCTCGCCGTCCTGGCTGAGCTTCAGCAGACACGATCCGGTTCCGTATCCGGAGGAGGCGAACACATATTCGCCATCAGTGACCGGTGTCGGGATGTTGGCGGTGCCGTTGGCGACACGATTGTAGCCCCACAGGTACTTACCATCGGAGGCCCGCACACCGATCACGCCGCGACCGACGAGTGTGACGTACTGCTTCACGCCGCCACCGTTGCCGATGACGATCGAGGAGTACCCCGCCCCGTCGCCGCCCTTGTCGCCGATCTCTGGCATGGCACTCTTCCAGACCTCAACGCCGGTCTTCTTGTTCAACGCGACGATCATCGCGTCCTTGCCACCCGGAGTGCACAGTACCAGATCGCCATCGACCAGCGGAGATTCCGAGAAGCCCCAGCCGGAGTGCATCTTGCCGCCCCATTCCTTGAACGGGTGGGTCCAGACGACCTCGCCGTCTCCGGATTTCAGGCAGCTGATGCGGCCATCCGAGGTCACGGCATACAGGAAATCGCCATCTACGGTCGGGGTGCAGCGCGAGCCGTCGTACCCGTGCTTCGGCTTGTTTTCGGTCAGCACTTTGGTCCAGGCGACCGTGTGATCGGCCAGGTTGACCTTGATGACAGCTTGGCCGCCGTCAACATTGCCGGTGGTGTAGAGCGCGCCCTTAGCGGTCGAGACGGAGGCGAACCCTTCGCCCATGCCTTCGATGGTCCACAGATGCTTGGGTGGTGTCTTGTCCCAATTCTTGATGAGACCGGTCTCGGCCGATTTGCCATCTCGCCCCGGTCCCCGCCACTGGGGCCAATCTCCGGCAATCGCCACGGTCACGGTCAAACTCAACATGCAGGCCCAAGCGGTCCGCAGCGAGTACATCGGTCGCACAAACATGGAAGCTCCTTCTGGTCAGTTCGGTCATCGGCTCGACGAGCGCTACGAGAGAGGCTTTCGGCCATCACGGATTCTAAGGGGCGAGCAGCTTTCACAAAAGAGACATCTCACGAAACAAAAAAGCCCAGTGGTTGCAACCACTGGGCTT
>JANPCU010000182.1:0-15962 GCA_031431195.1 Planctomycetota bacterium
CCTCTCTCCTCTCTCCTCTCTCCTCTCTCCTCTCTCCTCTCTCCTCTCTCCCATGTCTGTCGAACTCGGTCTCGATGCCCGGCTGTACCGCAACACGGCGGCCTATGCCTCGCCGACCTGGAACGAGGTCAAGAACGTCAAAGACCTGACGCTCAGCCTCGAAGCCGGTGAGGCTGACACGAACGCCCCCGACCGCTTGCGTCGGGCTCAGCAGGACTTATCCGGGATGGACGACCTGCTGAGTCAGATCGACCAGGACAAGGTCAGCGTCAAAGGAACATTCAACGCCCTCGGAGCCCGCGGCCTCGGCTCGGAAGGCCCGGCCAAAGCCACCGCCAAGAACACCAAACGCATTCTCCAGGAAGCTCAGCACGGCGGGCTCACGTTCGGGTCGTTCGAGGAGTAGAGATTCACCTCGGAGGCACGGAGGCGGAAGGGTTGGCCGCAGATGAACACAGATGAACACAGATGAACACCGATGGGAAAAGGAACATTCCTCGCGGGTTCTTATCCGTGTTCATCCATGGCTATTCCTTGGTCTATACCTGTCGCGGGAAGAACTGAGACATTTCGAAGGACGTACGTCTTCAATCGTGCCGCGGCAAGTATCTCACCGGGGGCAGGTAAGTGATTCTGAATCCGGCGAACAGCCTATTCCCGCCCAACTCTTCTCTGTGCCTCCGTGTCTCCGTGGTTCATTCCTGCCTGTTGAATCAGGTCTCCCTGAACGCACCAACCAACGGTCCCGGACTGCTCCGCAAAGCGGCCTACTTCGGCAAGGCCGTCGGGTGGCACGTCTTGACGGCTTTGCGGAAGGGCGTGGGGGATGTTCATGGGCATTGTCATCCGTCACTCGTCAACACGCCACGGCCGATGCACAGCCTCAGACCGCGCCGCCCGACCGGTCGCCCAAAGTGGCAACCTGGGCCACCCCGCCGAATTCATGGAGACATCAAGAATCTGGCGGCATCGCTCTGGCGTCGATGGGGAACGAGGTCACGAACGGCCTTCACGACGGCCAACAACCGGAACAGCACTGTTCCCGCGATTTCCCGCGTTGAGATCGATATGATTTGACGGTTCATCATCCAGAGTCTTCAAGACCCGCCTCATCTGTCGCCGCTATCTCTCACGAGTCCGCATGTCCAGCTCATCACTTCGATCGATCGAAGACAAGGTTTACACCGGAGAACGCCTGTCATTTGAAGACGGGATGTTCCTCGAAGAGCACGTCGACACGCTCACGCTCGGGCAGCTGGCGAATGTGGTTCGCGAGCGCAAGAACGGGAACTTTGCGTACTACAACACGAACATTCATCTGAATCCGACGAACGTCTGCGTCTACCGCTGCACGTTCTGTGCGTTCCGCTCGGACCTCAAGTCGGACAAGTCGTATGTGTTCACGGACGACATGGTGCGTGAGCGAGTCCTCGAAGCCAAGGCGAGCGGCGCGACCGAAATCCATGTGGTGGGAGGGCTGCACCACCTCAAGAAGTTTGAGTGGTACGTGAACCTCGTCCGCGTGATCCACGAGACCTGGCCGGAGATCCATATCAAGGCGTGGACCGCTGTCGAGATCAACTGGTTCGCCCACCTGACCAAGCAGCCGTACACCTGGGTACTGGAGCAGATGCGGGACGCCGGGCTGGGGAGCTTGCCGGGCGGAGGGGCGGAGATATTTGACCAGTCGGTCCGCGAGCAGATTTGCGAGCACAAGGCCGACTCGACCAGCTGGATTGACATCCACCGGGCCGCTCATCAACTGGGACTCAGGTCCAACGCGACCATGCTGTACGGTCATGTGGAGGAAGCGAAGCACCGCATCGATCATCTGTGTCAGCTGCGATCACTGCAAGACGAGACGGGTGGGTTTCAGACGTGCATTCCTCTCGCGTTCCATCCGGAGAACACCGGCATGGCCCACATCCCGAAGCCGACGGGGAATATGGACCTGCGGATGATCGCGATCACGCGATTAATGCTGGATAATTTCGATCACATTAAGGCATATTGGATCATGCTCGGCGAGCAGATTGCCCAAGTGGCACTGGGCTTCGGGGCCGATGACATCGATGGGACTGTGGTCCACGAATTAATCTACCACGATGCCGGGGCGAAGACTCCCGAGGGGCTGCCGGTCGAGCAACTGCTTCGCATGATTCGTGAGGCGGGCCGCGATCCGGTCGAGCGCGATACACTTTACCGTCGGGTGATCCGCGACGGGGCCCGCTGGACGGTGGGCGAGTCGGTGATGGCGTCCACCGCTCATTGAGTGGGCACCACGGGAGACAGGTGACTCTCTGCCCCACGCACGGCAGTCAGCCCGCCTTCTGCGTGGGTGACAGTCGGACCAGTGTGGGAGCGGGGATCATGGGAAAGCGGAGCGTAAACGTCGTGCCGCGACCGACGGTGCTTTCCACCCGAATGCGTCCCTTGTGGGTGTCGATGATTTCTTTGCAGAGGGCGAGGCCCAGACCGCTGCCGCCCTGCCCCTGCTCATCCGGGGTTTTGGTGGTGTAAAACTGATCGAAGATTTTCGGCAGCTTCTCGGCGGAGATGCCCGATCCGGAATCACGAATCGTGATCTCGCTGGTGCTGGCTTCCAAGTTCTGGGTCACGCTGATGATAAGAGTCCCGCCGTTGGCCATGGCCTGCCGGGCATTGATGATGAGATTGACCAGAACCTGCTGAATCTGGCCGGAATTGACTTCGGCCCAGACGTGCTCCTCGAAGTTCTTCTCCAGCCGGATACGGTGAATTTGCAGATCTTTCTCGACGAGGATTAGAACATCTTCGACCAGCAAGCTCAGGCGGAACGCCTCGCGCTGGGTGGTTCGTCCTCGGGCATAGGAGAGCATTCCCGTGGTAATCTTGGCGGCCCGCTGTCCGGCATTCAGGATGCGGTCAAACGCTTTTTCTCTCGTCGCTGGCTCCTTGTGACGCAACCCCATTTTGGCGTAATTAATGACCGTCATCAGGATATTGTTGAACTCGTGTGTAATCGACGAAGACAACGCTCCCACCGAGGTCAGCTTCTGGGCCTGCATCAACTGGGACCGCATCTCCGCCAGCGACTGGCGGAGTTCGCTGTTTTCCTGGCGGAGTTGTTGCAGTTCACCAGATGACATCGCAGATCTCCCAAGGTGGCTGGCATTCTTTGCGAGAACTCAGGCGAGCAGTCGCCGTCGTGCCATGCCTAACGAATTGTGAGCTGAGTCGTGCTCCCCGAAACAGACCGACTCTTGGGTCGAAGGGTCGCTGCTCATCAGGGTCTCTCAACAGGACATATCGAATGATTGAGACTGCGGATTCAAAGTGGATTGCTATGCCGTAGCCGAGAACGAAAAACAGTCGGACGGCATTCCTCACGGGATGTCGGTGCTGGTTAAGTGAATCTGAGAGATTGGGGGGAATGCGTCAAAGGATCTGAGCCAGAGCTGCACCCGAGTACGGCAAACTCACCCCTAATTCTCCAGGTCAACCATCGACAATGAATTTGGTCACTCCGCGCTGAAGCCGACAGAGCCGACAGAGTGTTCCCCATCGATGCCCGCGAACCGCAAATCAATCACGTCGGCAAAGGCGGTTGTCGTACACAGATTCCACAGATTTTCACAGATTTTCACTGATGCGACGCCAGCGGGGTCGGTCATTGGTGGCAGGAGATCTCTCCACTCTCTCCTCTGGATCTGTGCCAATCTGCGAAATCTGTGTACCAATCTTCTGTCATGGATGAGAGGTACCGGGGAATAGGCGATGGACTCTCACTCGAGACGCCGCGGGCCGTGGGCTGGGGCGAGGAGTCTCTGCATCAGCAACCGGGAAACAAAAGCCCCTCCGATCGAGAAGCAGGTTCTCAATCGGAGGGGGAGTCGGTCACCAGCGAACCGCGGGAAGATGCGGTTAGTTATCTCCCGCCCAGCGGTTGAACTTCTCGCGAAGCTCGGCCTTCTTGGAAACGATGTATTCTTCCGGATCGGTCCAGAGTTCTTTGAGGGGGTAGTCTCCTTCAGGGAGCCCTTCGCGGACACGCTCCAAAATCAGCAGCGATTTGATGGCATCCTCGGCCAGTTCCTGGTCGGAATAGAGCAGATTGCTCTTGCCCGCCGAGTTCCTGCCAAACACATCCACGACCTTTTGCAAACTCTGGGCACCGCGTTCCAGGAGCATCCCCGATTCTTCGAGGTCGCCCTTGTCTTTAAAGGCACGCTTGCCGTCATAGAAGTCGCGCCGAGCGTTGAGCATGTCCTGCTCCTGCTCCGCCCGACAACGATCCTTCCAATAGTTGTAGTTGATCGTGCTGCGGTAACGATCCTGCCAGTTCAGCTTGGATTTGAGATCCTGACCATCTTTTTCGGCCAGTTGCTGAAGATCATCCACTGACCCTTCCAGAGTGAAGTTCGTCCCATTGCCAGCTGCGGCAAAGACTTTTCGCCCATAGATATCGGTCCACTCCTGGTAGGCTTTGGCCCAAGCGGCCTTGGCGTCGGCGTCGAAGTTTCCGTCGTCCTCACGAGCTGCGGCATAGTCCATCAGCGAGTGGTACGGATACGCCCAGAAGAGCGGCAAATCCATTTTGTGCTGATCGAGTTCATCTTTCTCCAGATTCACGTTGGCCTGGCTGTACCAGCCCCTGGCAACGAGGTAGTTGTCAATGTTGTCCGGGTTCACATCTCCGTCCCCCTTGCCTTTCCAGCGGGACTGGTCCGGGTCATTAACGAAGAACTTGCGAAACTGCTCTTTCTCGTCCGCACGCCCGATCTTTTGCCCGAAAAACCGACCACACTCAAAAAAGAGTTCCGGGAACTGCGTGTTGCGCTGGGTTCCCCGTTTCAGATACTTGGCCCCCTGTTTCACCCAGTAGTAGCGATCTTCCACCGCATCGCATTCGGCGGAGACGTTGAATCCCAGATTCCAAGCCTGATACTCCCACACCTTTTTGAAGTGCGGCTGGAGCAGGGTAATGGAGTCTGCGGACTGCTGCAGCTGTGACCAGTTCTTAGTGGCCCGGTAGTGTTCGGCATCACTCCAGAGAATACTGGCGGCGATTCCACGGAATCCCAGAAGTACCAGATTCATGGTCGAGCTGGCGGGGTCGACGTTGCCCAATGTCGCCTCACCCAGCGACAAATCTTCGCGCAGGTCGGAGACTTTCCCGCCGCTGCCAAGGGTTCCGTCGGACGGTTGACCCAGCCAGATCACACAGCCCATGAGGACGATGATGCCCAGCCCGTAGACCAGCTTCCGCTGGCCCGATGTGAGATTGTTCATTTTGCCTCCAGTTCACGCACTTGCAGGCCAAAGTAGCCGATGATGTAGGCCGGGATGAAGAAGCCGAGAGTGATCAACACGCTAGGCAGAATACAAGCTCCGAACGGGACATCGAATCCGTTCGCCGTAAAAGCAGCCGCGTCAAAGATACGCACATCGGGAATGATGTACTTCGCGAGATAGAGCATCGCGTAGACACCGGCATCGAGAGTTTCGATGACCCGCTTGGTGAGTGAGTCGTCCAGGGGCGATGATTCATTCATCCCCGTCACGAGCCGATAGAAGGCTTCGATCGACCCGCCGCCCACGACTTGGCCGCCTTGGGAGAAGTATGTCCCAAGCCGTTTCACCAGGCTCTCTTTCAGGAAACTCCCCAGAATCAACAAGCCAAAAGTTGCGAGGGTCGCCACAGGCCCCTTCAAGATGCAGCTGGCCGTGGTCCCGATCGTGATGACCAGAACCATTAAGAGCCAGATCGCGAAAATGGTCTTCCAGTAGCCCACCGCAAACGAACGATCCGGCATGCGCACGAACAAGTCGTAGGGGTTGACGCCGAGGTACTGCGAGGCATCCAGGCAGGCGATTTCCAGACGGAGTACATCTCCATCGACCAGATCTTTAAAGAGGTCGACAGTCTTGTCGGTGTCTCCCTCCCGATAGGTGATGGACTGCGGGATCGAGATCAGATTTTCAGTCTTGCCATCGACCAGGTCATGGACGACTTCGCTGGAGAATTCGTTGACTGGCAGAACGCCAATCGGAACTCGCAGCTTGGATGTGGAATTCAACAGCGTGACGCTGAACTCGATCTGCGTGTTGATGTCGCCTTTATAGGAACGGAATGCCTCAAACATGTATTCCAGGCGGATGTTTTGATCCGCTGGGAAATCTGCCGCCCGGAGTCCACGAAATTCCCAAATGGCACGCTCCTTGGTTCCGCCCTGAATGAATCGCCGAACATCCAGAACGTCACCGACGTTGACGCCCATGTACGGGCGTCCGTCCGCATCAAACTGTTCTCCCTGATCATTCAGCATGTTCAGCATGCCATAGACGGGGACGCGAGAAATCAGCTGCCGTTGCGATCGTTCGGGAACCACGCGGAGCAGCCACGCGTACCCCACTGCACTGACGACCAGCAGCAAGATCGACACCACAAACACATAGCCGCCAATGCGGCCCAGCACGACTTCGCTGCGGCGAACTGGCTTCGTCACAACGGTGTGCAGCGAGCGGTCACGAATGTCTGCGGGCAATCCCCAGCAAGCCAGCAGCACCGCGACGGGGAGCAGCATCCAGCGGATCGTGGTCATCACGAAGCTGATGTACGGCTTAGCCGGAGTCGCCTCGCTGGTGTCACCAATGAACCAGCCTGCGAACATAAACAGCACGAGGAACACCGCGCCGACCCACAGAGCCTTGCGGCGGATCGACTCACGAGTGGTCAATGTGGCCAACGCAAACACGCGGCGAGGTGCCAGCCAGACGAGGTCCGCGAATCCGCGCCCCACCACTCCGCCAAAATTCACCAGACCTCGGGTGCCGTTGCCGAGCCAACTCGACACCGCACCCACGAATGACCCGATCAGGGCCAGAGCACACACGACAATCAGCCACCGCATAATCGGGTGCTGAAAAATTGGATGATTGGTATCGAATGGCATCTTCGATTCGATCCCTTTCTGAACAACAGGGAGGAAGGAGGGGCTGACCAGTACGGTCGTCAATCTGGGTCGCCACGAATGGAATAAGGAACGCGACCCAGCTCTCAGACCAGCCAGCCTTGATGTACACATGCGGAAATGGCCAGAATCGACCACCCCCACAATCCCAGGGTAAGACTGACGCCGACCGAGACTTACGCCTTCGGCGTTTCGCCCGGAGCGTACCGACGACCGGGACGAGCCTTGCTCTCCTCGACCGTGCGCAGGAACAGCTCTTCGAGATTCGCCGTTGGCGACGAATTACTGTGCAGCGAGGCCCCGTGCTTCTTCAGCACCGCTTCGACTTCCGCCGCCGCCGCTGGACTCAGCTTGGAGGTAATCAGCTGGGTTTCCCCCTTGGATTCGAGCAGATCCTTGACGTTGCCCAGTACCTTCAGCTCGCCGCCGTACATGATCGCGATGCGGTCGCACACGTCCTGCACGTCTTGCAGCAAGTGACTGCACATGACGACGGTCTTGCCCTCGTCCCGCAACCGGAGGATCAGATCCTTCACTTCGCGCGTGCCCAGTGGGTCGAGACCGCTGGTCGGTTCGTCGAGGATCACCAGTTCGGGATCGTTAATCAGAGCCTGCGCCAGACCGATCCGGCGGGTCATCCCCTTCGAGTATTCCTTGAGCTGACGACGGCGAGCCCCTTGCAGACCGACCATCTCAATTAGCTTGTCGCGTCGCTCCTTGCGGAGGGCTGACGACATGTTGAACAGCTGGCCGTAGAAGTCGAGTGTCTCGTCCGCGTTCAGGAACCGGTATAAGTACGACTCTTCCGGCAGGTAGCCGATTTTCTCGTTCTTGCTCACATCGTGAGCCTGCTTACCGAGGATCTTGATCTCCCCTTCCGTCGGGAAGAGCAGCCCAAGCAGCATCTTGAGGGTAGTCGTTTTGCCAGCACCGTTCGGCCCCAGGAGGCCGAAGATTTCGCCCTTCTTGACTTCCAAGCTGAGTGAATTGACGGCCTTGACCTTGGCTCGGCCCCAGAAGTCACGGTAGATCTTCGTGAGGTTGCGGATTTCAATAACGGGTTCTGCGGACATCGAGATGCTGACTCCTTGGGTTCACCCCGGCGGGTGACCACGCTGAATTCAACGCAACGGAAAACGGGAACAACGTCTCAGGAGGAATCCCCCGAGGAACAACCGCCGCAACAAAAGAAGAGACCGCATGATCCGGCGATGCTGCACACTCTATGCCTGACCGGGAGACGATTCAAGACTGCGGATGAAGGTCTCGCGATATTCGGTCAATCGATTCTGACGAATGGCCTCGCGAAGCTCCCGCACGATCCGCTGGTAGTATGCCAGATTGTGGACCGAGAGTAGCATCGGCCCGAGCATTTCGCCCGACTGGAACAGATGCCGCAGGTAGCCCCGACTGAATTGCGTGCAGGTCGGACAGTCGCACTCCGGGTCGAGCGGAGACGTGTCCCGCATGTGCTTCAGGTTCTTCAGCTTGACGGAACCCACGCTGGTGAATGCAGTTGCATTCCGTGCATTGCGGGTCGGCATCACGCAGTCGAACAGATCGACGCCCCGGCAGACCGCCTCGATGATGTCGATCGGCCTCCCGACCCCCATCAGATACCTCGGCTTTTCGACGGGCAACATCGGCACTGTGAAGTCGAGCGTGTCGTACATCTCCGACGGTTTCTCGCCCACGCTCAGCCCGCCAATGGCATAACCGAGGAACTCGATCGGGAGCAGCCCCTGCGCCGAAAGTTCACGTAGCGCCCGGTCGGTGCCCCCCTGCACGATCCCGAACAGGGCCTGATCCGTCCGTTTCTGAGCATCACGACACCGCCGCGCCCAAGCGGTCGTCCGCTCGACCGCCTGCCGGATGCGCTCCCGCGACACATCATGCGGCGGGCACTCATCCAAGCACATAATACAGTCGGCCCCCAAGTCCTCCTGAATCGCCACAGCTTTTTCGGGAGAGAGTTCCAAGAGACTCCCATCGATGTGCGACTTGAACACCACTTGCGTGTCATCAATCTGCCGTAACTCGGCCAGACTGAACACCTGGAACCCCCCGCTGTCGGTCAGGATCGGCCCATCCCAGTTCATCATCTGGTGCAGACCACCCAGGTCGCGAACCACATCCGCGCCCGGCCTCAGTGCTAAGTGATACGTATTCGCCAGCACCTTCTGAACGCCGATCTTCCGCAGCTGATCCGGCCAAACCCCCTTGACGGTGGCTTTTGTCCCGACCGGCATGAACACCGGAGTCTCGACGATCCCATGCGGGGTCTGCCACAGACCGATTCGGCCAGCGGTCCGGGAGTCAGTCGCTTGAAGAGTGAATTGAAAGTGAGGCACGAGGAATGGAACCGTCCGTGATCAGTGAGTGGGATGAAGAAGGAGTGCGACCATCCCGTAAAGACTGATCGTATCCACCCGTTCCCGATCGATCTACCATAACTCTCTTTCATCAGACGGCAACGCACTGTTTCACAGTGTGTTGGTTTTCAGTCGTCCGTTCGCGGTTTTCAGTCAGACAAGAATTCCCGAACCTGATCTGGTGCATTGCCGTGCGCGTGCGCATCAGGAAAGTCCCCCAGGCGTCATGCCACAAAGGGGAGGGGCCGCAGATGAACACAGATGAACGCAGATGAGGAGGCTCAACGACGAGAGTGCATCGTCCGCGATCACAGGTATCATCGATGATTCGACTTCTGGCGGTATCAAATGAGAGATTCTGGCGAGCCCCCGGCGTGAGCCGGGGTGTTCCCACCAGACAGCGCCGCGTTGAGATCGGCCCGACTTTATCCGCATCGCAGGCGTCGAATCGGGCCCGCGTCGGTTGCCCCGCACGGACACCCCGGCTGACGCCAGGGGCTCGCCTGAGATCCAAATGTTGACGCTTCCGACTCATCAAGATGTCACACTCAGCGCCGCGCAAAGTATCTCTGCGTTCAACTGCGGCTCACAAACTCATGGACTCCTCCGTGTCTGGTCTCAGCCAGCTGTTGGAACAGAATTCCGGTATTGAATGACACTCCCACCTCCGGGGTGAGCACATGTCACGCCCTTCAGTTGTGACGCACAGACTGCCGCGTCTCAACAGCCTTTGCACTAGAATTTCCATGAGGTGCAATGGTATGACGTGTTCGCTTCCTCAGCTTCTCGCCCCTTGGTGCTCCCATGAGCCTTGACCCCTCTCGCCGCATCTTCTTGCACGACAGCTCCTTCGGTTTGGGGGCGCTGGCGCTCGCCTCTCTGCTGGGAGAGGGCACTCCGGCAACCGCTGCCCCTGCCTCGGCAACGTCGGGTCTGCCGCCGCAGGCCTCGCATTTTGCGCCTCGCGCGAAGGCGGTGATCCATCTGTTCATGACGGGCGCTCCAAGTCATCTCGACCTGTTTGACTACAAGCCGAAGCTCAAGGAGTTCGAGGGCCGCTCGATCCCACCCGAAATCATCGGCGGTCAGCGGTATGCCTTTATCAATCCGAACGCTGCTGCTCTCGGACCGCAGTTCGCATTCCACAAGCAGGGCGAATCCGGGACTGAGATCGCGGATGTCCTCCCGCATCTGGGGAAGATCTCCGACGACATTTGCCTGATCCGGTCGATGCGGACCGACCAGTTCAACCATGCTCCCGCACAGATCTTTTTCAACACCGGCTTCTCCCAACCCGGTCGGCCATCGCTCGGGGCGTGGGCGCTGTATGGGCTGGGATCAGAAGCTCGTGACCTGCCCGCGTTCGTCGTCATGTCAACCGGAGCGGGTATCAGCGGAGGAGCCGCCAATTGGTCGAGCGGCTTTCTGCCCGGCCAGTACACCGGCGTGCGCTTCCGCAACTCCGGCGATCCCATCCTCAACGTCTCCAGTCCGCCCGGTGTCGATACCCAGCTGCAAGCCTCGTCGTATGATCTCGTGAATCGCCTGAATCGGAAGCACCTGGAGGAGCACGGAGACCCCGAGATTGCCACGCGCATCGCCAGCTACGAGATGGCCGCGCGGCTGCAACTGTCGGCTCCCGAGCTGATGGATCTCAAGAGCGAGAGTGCTGCGACCCTCGCCCAATATGGCTGTGAAGCCGAGAAGCCGTCGTTTGCGAGAGCGTGCCTGCTGGCGCGGCGGATGGTCGAACGCGGGGTGCGGTACATCACGATCTATAACGAAGGCTGGGATGCCCACTCCGATCTGGTCGGGAACCATACCAACAACGCCAAGAACACCGACCAAGGGTCAGCGGCACTGGTGGCTGACTTGAAGCAGCGCGGATTGCTCGACGAGACGCTGGTGATCTGGGGCGGCGAGTTTGGTCGGACGCCGATGGTCGAATCGAACCCCGCTCTCCAGCGCAGCCGGGGTCGCGATCACCATCCGCAGGCGTTCTCGATCTGGCTGGCGGGCGGCGGGATCAAACCGGGGATCACGCACGGTGCGACCGATGAACTGGGCTTCCACGTGGCCGAGAAGCCAGTGCATGTGCATGACCTGCAAGCCACAATTCTGCACCAGCTGGGCCTCGATCACGAGCGACTGACCTACCGGTATCAGGGGCGGGATTTCCGGCTGACGGATGTGCATGGGGAAGTGGTTCGCGAGATCCTGGCCTAGGGGTCTGCTCACACTGAGTCTTGGGTCGTGGCCAGCCTGTCCGGGGTGGCTCAGCGAGTGTGCTGTGTACACGATCTCGATCACCGTGGGGCACGTTTTCTACGTGCCCCACGCCAGCGGAGCGCCGGGCGACGATGGTGTCAGTTCCCCACGGAGTGGTCGAAGAGGAGTGGCCGCAAAAAACTCAATAACCGCAATAGGGGAGCAATCTGACTTTTGCGGTTCATGAGTTTCTTGCGGCCATCCAACCGCTGAGGATTCACACCATTCTTGAGGAGCCTCGCGCGGCGTGGATCACGGGCACGTAGGAAACGTGCCCCACACCCATCGGGGTTAACGCCACCCTCTGACAGCGTTGACCTCGCCTTCCTGATGGAGGCGCCCCCCGAGCTTCACCTTGACGGACCACTCGGACAGTCAGGAGTATCTACCTGCTGTCCACACTTCCCCTACCCCTTTCCAGTGAATTGCCATGCATAATCATCTCTGCTTGGCCATTCTGTTGGCTTGCCTCACCACCCCTCTGGCAGCTGGGGAGCCCACCTTTCCCAGCATCGAATATGCCCGCGTCGACGAGCAGCCCTTGCTCCTTGATGTTTATCTGGCCCCAGTGGCAGAGGCTCCCCGCCCGCTGATTATCTGGGTGCATGGAGGGGCTTGGCGGGCCGGGTCCAGGACGGATGTGCCGATTCAGGCTCTTGTCGAGCGCGGCTTCTCCATTGCCAGCGTCGACTACCGCCTCTCCCCGGTGGCCCGCTTTCCGGCACAGGTCCACGACATCAAAGCGGCCATTCGGTACTTGCGGGTCAACGCCGCGAAGTACCACGTTGACCCCCAGCGGTTTGTCATCGCGGGCTCCTCAGCCGGCGGTCATCTGGCCGCTCTCGTGGGTGTCAGCCACGATCACCAGGCACTGGAGGGCACCGTCGGCGAACACCTGGCCGTCTCTTCCGAGGTGCAGGCGATCGTTTCGTTCTTTGGGGCGTCCAACCTGGAGACAATTCTCGCGCAGTCAACGCCCCACGGACTCAGCGTGCGCGGGCCCGCGCTTCAATTACTCCTCGGTGGACAACCGACCGAGCAACCGGAATTGGCGAAACTGGCCAGCCCGATCACGCATGTGGACGATCGCGATCCGCCCCTGTTACTCCTGCACGGGGATCAAGACCCCCAGATGCCAATCAACCAGTCGCACGAACTCGAGGGGGCCTACCAGCGAGTCAAACGCCTCTGCCAGTTTGAGGTCATTCACGGGGGAGCCCACGGCGGCCCCCCGTTCTTTGACTCCACACGCTTGGAGCTGGTGGAGAAGTTTCTGCGGCAGTCGCTGCGCTGAACGCCAGCCATTCGGTCAGGGGCCGATTCCTACTTGTGGATCGACTCCAGCGTCTTGATGACAGCGGCCTCGTCATAGTTCGCTTCGTCGACCGAGTATTGGATGAACCCCATGCCATTCTTCGAGGGGAACATCCCCGTCATCATTCGCACCGGGGCAGGCTGTCCACCGGGGGAAGTCATGGTGCCCTTGGCAAAGAGAAACTCGCGGTCTTGGCCATCGATCTTGACGACTTTGGTTTCGGAGGACTCCATGCGGAACTGATTGTTTTGCTTCTGCCCCGCCTGCTGATTGAATCCCTGCTTCATCTGCTCCTCAGTTTGCCCCGAGATCTGCATCTCCATCAGCATCAAGGAGGCTCCGGCATTCGGGTTGTACATCACCATTTTCATCTTCACGGGGCCGAAATTCATGTTCATACCCATCGCGGGCTGCATGTTCGGCGGCACATCGATCTCAATGATTTCCTTCTGGATCGCGGTGATCTTCACCGGATCTTGTGTCATACTGACGGGGAAGAAGTAATACCCGACTCCGCAACAGAGCGCGAGACTCACGGCTCCCACGCCCATCAGGATCAAGATGATCTTGCCCCAATTGGTCCCGGTGGCGGGCTGAACCCGCTGCTTGCGAGACTTCGCGGGAGCCTCGTCGTCGAACCCCTGGTTGTCTTCTTCGAACTGATCGTCTGCGTCGCGCTGAGCCATGACAAGCCTGCCCTTGAGTGTCGGATTCGTGCCATCCGGTGGAGTCGAGTGGTATCACACATAAGATACCGCTCCTGAATGGAAACATCGAGTCGGACGAAGTGGTGATACGAAACATTCGAGCCCAGCTTGGCAATCCCGAGTGCCAGCGGATGCTTGGCCAGTTACGGGCGATGAACGCCCGGCGGACTGACGGTGAATCGCATTTTGCCCACAGCGTCCGCAAGGCCCGCGCGCGAGAAAGTGATGCGAGAACACGGGCCTCACGGCGCGGCGGCTGAGGGGTCGGGTCGGAGCGGGATAACAGAGCCGGTCTTGGCTGACATACACAGCGACCCGTCGAGCAAGAGCACCTGTTGAGTTCGGTGCGTTCCAGTGGCCGCTACGGAGTCGAGCTGCTGAAACGGCCCCGCCACGGCGAACGCCAGCCGCAGATAGCGCACCATCAGTCAGGCGATCAGTCCGTGGAAACATAACCGCCAGACTTCCGAGGGAGTGTGGCGGGTACGTTTCCACGGACCGATCGCCTAATGTGTCATGAATGGTCCAGTAAAGACGACTTAGTGTCTGGAGTGTCGGCAACTGCGGAAGGCGGTGGCCGAGTTGCAGGAGACCTGTATCTCAACGTGTGTCGTACTCCCCTGACATCCCTGCCGGGATGCCAGGCCTTCGAGGGGAATCGCAGACTGGTGGTGTCGCCGCCCTCTACCACTGGCTATTGTCCTCCATCCTTTCGGGATGGGAGGCGATACCCGTGTCATGAATGCACCACTCCTCGCACGATGCCGTAGCGCTGGTGTCTGTGACAACGGAGTCTCCGTATGTCCGATGTCCCAATTGCTCCGACAAGGCGTCGTCGTCATTTGTGGGCGGGGTTTCTGCGGCTATTGGTCACTGTCACTGGGGGAGTCTGGTGGCGCACTCGGCTGACGTCCGAGGAGCGGCTGTTCGTGGGCCGTTGGCGATATCAGATTCCAACGCCACAGTGGGCCAACGACGAAATGAGCATCGAGTTTCGTAACGATCGAACTGCTCTGGCGAATGGAAACATGCTTCGCTAGGCAGCTCGAAAGGGCCAGATTGATCTCACAGTGATCCCCACCAATCCAGAGGTCCGTGTCTATGATCGCTTGTGGATATCAGAGCGGATTCAAAGGTTGGCCAGGTCCGGATACTCCACATGGTCGGGTTGAAATCCTGGATCATGACACGCTGACGATCCATAGCAAAGGAGAAGGTGATGATGATCAAATATCGGAACTCAAACGAATCGTCGAGAAGTGACACCGGTGTGATCGATCAATCGATTCCTCACAATTTACCCCAAAGTCTGCATGTCGTAGACTGCAGTCGTAGCCCCCAGCTTCGTCTGGCCATCCGTCACTTGATACAGGCCCCTATTCCATGCTCACTCGACGACATGCCCTCGGAGTTCTTGGTATGACCGCTCTGGCGTCAAGCACCTCAGCAGCCGATGCGAAACCGGCGGGCTGGATCGATGCCCACTCGCACATCTGGACGCGGGATCTGGCGAAGTACCCGCTCGATGGAAAGCAGACGGTGGATGATCTGAAGCCCGGCAGCTTCACGGCGGAGGAACTGCTGGAGCTGGCGGGCAAAAACGGAGTCGATCGGGTCGTCCTGATCCAACACAAGCCGTATCACGGACTCGACAACAGCTACATCACCGACAGCATCGCGAAATTCCCCGGTCGGTTCTCGGGCGTCGCGTGCATCGAGGCGGATCAGCTGTGCCTTGAGCAGGACATGGACCAGCTCTTTCATCGCGGCTTGCGCGGGTTCCGCATTCGTCCGGGAGAAGGCGAGAAAGACCTGTGGAAGGACTCCCCCGGCATGTGCAGGATGTGGGCGCATGCCGCGAAGCAGGGGAGTGCCATGTGCCCGCTGATCGGTCCGACGGACCTGCCGCAAGTTGAGGAGATGTGTACGAAGTACCCCGACACGCGGGTGGTGATCGACCACTTCGCCCGCATCGGCATGGCGGGGCCGATTGAAGAGAAAGAACTGAAAGCCCTGGCCGACCTCGCAAAGCACAAGCATGTCCACGTCAAGATTTCGGCCTACTACGCCTTGGGTGCTAAGAAGCCGCCGCATACCGAGCTGATCCCGATGATCAAGCGACTCATCGCGGCCTTCGGCGCCAGCCGCCTGATGTGGGGCAGCGACAGCCCGTATCAGATCGTCGAGCCGAATACGTATGCGGACTCGGTCAAGCTCATGACGAGGCACTGTGATTTCCTGAGTGTGCAGGACCGGGAGCAGTTGTTGCGTGGGACGGCGGAGAGAGTGTTTTTCGGATGATTCGGGACATGCTGGATACCGGACTCCCCTTGCAGCCGATGCGCCA
>JANPCU010000183.1:0-16948 GCA_031431195.1 Planctomycetota bacterium
GGTTGGGGGGCCTGTGGGGGTGTTGTGGTGCGTGGGATGGGCGCCCCGCGTGTCAGGGGAACAACACGACTGGCTGTACCCATACCCCACGGCAGATCACTGCCCGCTGGGGATCACCCTTGCGGTGCCGTCGCCGTTGGCGAGGACCAGCTTCTTACCGTCCGGAGAGTAGCGGGCGGAGTTGCCGACACGACCGATGCGTTGCTCCGTGAGCTTGGCACCGTCTCCGGTGTTCCAAACTTTTAAGTGTCCCGCATAGCCATACGACAGTACGCGGTCGCCGACGGGGTTGAACGTGACAGAGTGGACGTAATCGGTGTGCCCCTGCAGCACTCGTTGCTCGCTCCCCGTGAGGATATCCAGCAGATGGACCTGGCGATCGGCCCCAGCCGCCGCGATGACCTGACCATTCGGATGAATCGCCACGGAGTACATCGTGGCGTCGTAGCGGGCTAGCTGCTTGAGTTGACGACCGCCGCCGATATCCCACAGCCGGAGCGTCCCATCAGCCCCGGAGGAAATCGCAAAGGTCTCATCGGGGCTCAGCATCACCGCATGAACGGGACCGACGTGGCCGTTCATCTGGAACTTCTGTTGCTGCGAGGGGACATCCCAGACTCGTACGGTTTGGTCAGTACTGGCGGAGACGACGGTCCTCCCATCGCGGGTAACGGCGACTCCGTAGACGGGTCCGCCGTGGTTGAACTGTCGTGTGGCGGCGATTCCGGCATAGGTCCACTCCTCGATCTTCCCGGTACTGAGTGAGGCCCAGACCGAACGGTTGTCGACGGCGAACTGCAGTTTCGAGACCACTCCTGCGACGGAGAATTGCTGATGCAGTGTCAGCTCAATGACGGGCTGAATGTTAGGCAGCGAGGGGCCGAAAATATGCACGGTCTTCTCCGCAGTCGCCACCACCAGTTTGAGCGAATCGGGACTCCACTGAAGGGCCGTGATCGCGGTCGGGGCCACGTTATCGACCTTGAGTCGCTGCATCGGCTCATCGGGCGCGTTCACGTTCCAGACGAGCACCTCGCCCGTTTCGGTCCCCGCCGCGATGCGCTGGGCATCGGGTCGAACGGCAACGGTCGTCGGCTTGAACTCACCGCCCTTGAAGGACCGGCTGACCGTGCCATTGCTCACCTCGGTCATAATGACCAGGCCATCGTCACCACAGCTGATCGTCTGTGCCCCGCCTTGATACATGGCCATATCTCGCACCGGTCCTTTGTGAATCGGCCACGCGCGGATGATCGAAGTCTTCACTGCTTTGAGCAGCTTGTCATCTCCGGTCGAGACCAGCGTGATGCCATCGGCCAGGTAACGCACAGCAACGATCGGCCCGACATGGTCCGCGAACGATTCGAGGAGTTGACCCGTCGCGACCTCCCACACGCGGACCACGCCATCGGCCCCCGCCGTCGCCGCCCGCATTCCGTCGGCAGTCAGTGTCACCGACCGCAGCGGCTGAGGGTGCGGGATCGACCGCAACAGCTTGCCATCGGCGAATGACCAGAGGTGCAGTTGCTTGTCCTCACCAATTGCGGCGAGGAATTGCCCGTTGGTGGAGAGAGCCAGTTCGAGCAGTGGGGTCACGGGGGCCTCGAAGGTCTTGGTGAGCGTGCCGTCCGCGAGGTTCCACTGCCGGACTTTGCCATCACCGCCCGCTGCCAGCACGAACTGCTGATCGGCTGTCATCGCGAGGGCATTCACTCCTCCGGGGACACTGTCCCAGATGCGCAGCAGCGTACGCTGCACGACGACCGCATCGTTCTCCGGACCGATGAGAGCCAGCGACCGCTGATCGGCTCCGGTCCACGCGGAGTCGATGACCGGGAAGGGGGTCGCGATCTCCTCATGTACGATACCAGTTGCGAGGGCGGCGATCCGTACGCGCGGCTTGCCATCGCACAGCGCGACTAAGAGGCCGTCCTTGCTCAGCCGGGCCGAAGTGATCCCCGCACCCAGCGGCGTCGACTTCACGAGCGTCCCGTCGAGTTTCCAGACATGGTAGCCCCCTTGGTCGTCGAGTGAGGCCAACTGCAGCGCATCGGCAAACAGTTCAAGGCTCTTCAGTGGGCGACCGGGAGTGTTGATCGGGGTCCCGGCGGTGCCGTCCCACTTCAGCCGTAGGATCGCCTGACCTGCGTTCGGCAGTACGAGCAGACCTTGCTCCTGCGACACTCGCTTCAACTGGATCGCGGGTGCTCCGGGCACTGGGAACTCCCACGCGGGCTTGGGGGACTCTTCCCCGGCGGCGGGCTTCTGCTTGGGAAGCGGGAAGGTCCAACTGCGGACGACGCCATCGACTCCGGCGGTGATGAGCGAGTTGCGGTCGGAGGAGAACTCCAGCGCAGTGATCGCTCCAGCATGTGCGGCGAGGTAGCCCTCGGCGGCTCCAGTACCGACGTTCCAGACCCAGACGACGCCCTGCGCATCTCCCGTGGCGAGGAGTGCCTCATCGTCTCGAATGGCCATCACTCGGAGCGGCTGTTCATGATTGGCATAGGCCGCTTGCTGGGCGGGGGTATTGCTGTTCCACAGCCGTGTCGACAGATCGTCGGAGATTGTTGCCAGCCGTTGCCCGGTCGCCAATGAGATTATCCCCCGGAGGGGACCAGTGTGGCCCTTCACATCGAACATGGGCAACGGTTGCTGCCAGAACCGGACCGTGCCATCTTGGCCACTGGTCGCATACCGCGTCGCGTCGGCATGGATCGCGACATCGGTCACTGGGCCGGTGTGTCCAGCCGCTCGCCCCCGTGACGTGCCATCGGCCATGTTCAAAACATTCACGCTGCCATCATCGGCCCACCCCGCGAGCCAGGCGGCATTGGGCGAGATCGAATGCCCCGTCAGCTTGCCGACGAACTTCGGCAACTCGCGCGTGGTCATGCCGGTCGCCACATCGACCAGTCGCATCGTGCCATCGGCCAGACTCCATAGAGCGAGATTCTGTCCGGGGACCATAGTGAACTCAATCGGCGCAGCTGGGCCAGTGCCGAGATCCTTGGAGAGCAGCGGTGTCAGTTGCCAGATGCGGAGGACGCCGTCATCACCGGTTGTATAGAGCTGTTGATTGTTATTGTGAACGGCGGTCGAGGTGACGCGACCCGCGTGCCCGAGGAGGCGTCCTTGAGGCGTATCGAGGTCGGGGGACCAAAGCAGAATACGCCCGCTGGCATCGGCGGTGCAGAAGTTTGCTCCATCGCTGCGAGTGGCGATCGACAGCACCTCAGCGGTATGGCCCGGTCGCAGGATCGTCGGGGTTGGAACTGGCCCGCCCGGTGTCGCCATCAAGAGATCATGAATGCGAAAGGTCTTGTCGTCCGAGACCGACAGCAGACTCCGCCCATCGGGACTGAGGACGAACCCGCGTACGGGGGTCGCGTGTTCGGCGAAGCGGCGCAGCGGCTGGGAGAGCGGGAGATCCCACACTCGCAATGTATTGTCCTGTGACCCGGTGACTAGCGTGCGACCGTCGCCACTCACGGCCAGACAGTAGAGCGGGCCCGTGTGCTGGGTGTAGCGCCGCAGCTCGACCGACTGGGCCACATCCCACAAGCGGGCGGTCTGATCGGAACTGGCCGTGACGACTCGCTCGCCATCGGGAGTGAAGACCCCCATGACGACGGCCCCCTCGTGACCATTCAAGACCCCCTCCGTGGGGGCCTGGGCTGTGACATCACGTGCAAGCCCGTGAGCACTCAAGCACACCAGTGACAGTACCTTCATCACATCAGAAAGTCGCGAGCGAGACCAACCGTTCATCAGCAGCACTCCCGGAAGCCAGCAGACGTTTCATAGTCTGGCTTCAGCCAGCGCATCCCGCAACGGCCAAGGCCGTTTACACGACTCGCATCAAGTAGTTTTGCAGGCAGAGCAAACTTTCGAAAGTCGGTCAGGTCTCGAAGCCAGCGAGTACTCTGCACCTTCACATTACCGTAGGGTAAGGACCAGCCGCTCTGGGCGCAGGCCCACCATTTCCTGCTCGGCAACGTCGTACATGGTGGGCCTGCGATTTAAAGTGATCTGGTCCTGCCCTGGCCGACTTGAACAGGCGACTGCTTTGGAAAGGCATCGCTGTTGTTGAACGCTTAGAAACATCGTCCTCGCTGATGCATCGGGCGAGTGATGCTGGCTGACCGATTCGAAAGCGACTGCTTCACGTTTGCTAATTCGCAACACGTGAGCATGAATCCTCGGTGAATTCATGGACTGTTGTCACGCAGAGGCGCAGGGGACGCAGGAAATGATCAGGCCAGCTGCCCCTCTTGCGATGAGGTCTCACTCACCATCACCTACTGCGTCTAGCTCATGCCTGCCGCTCATACATCACCGGTCAATCTCTCCCATCACGATGTCGAGCGACCCCACGATGGCCGGAATGTCGGCGATGAGAATCCCCTCGCACAGCGGCCCCGTGACCGACAGGTTGCAGAAGCAGGAGCTCTTGGCACGAGCGCGGAGCGGTTCGGCTTGGCCATCGCCGACGATGTAGAAGCCCATCTGGCCGCGCGGGCATTCGGTTTCCAGGTAGCACTCGTCGACCGGCAGCTTGGTCGACATCTTGAACGGGACACGGAAGGCCCCCTGTGTTGTGGGGTACTTGGCCAGTGCCTGCCGCACGAGACGGATGGCTTGGGTCACTTCGAGCATCCGCACGAAGAACCGGCACCAGTTGTCGCCGAGGATGACTTCGCTCGGAATGTTCTTGACTCCCGCGAACGGAGCGAACGGGATTTCGAAGTCGTACCCTTCGTACATCCGCGTGTAGATCGGCTCGCCATCGCGACGCAGGTCGAAGTCGACCCCGCTGCCACGCAGCACCGGCCCGGTGCAGCCGTAGCTGATGGCCATCTCACCCGACATGACTCCGCTGCCCGCAGTCCGCTTAATGAAGATCGAGTTGCGAGTCAGCAGCGTGTGGTATTCGAAGATTCGCTTTTCGAGCCATTCGAGGAACAGCAGACACGCCTCGGCCCAGGACATTTTCAGGTTGGGACTCTTCCCCGTCAGCGAGGCCAGACCCGGCGGAATCGTGATCTGCGTCGGCAGATCGTGCGTCGCGCCGCCGATGGTGATGTAGCTATAGGTCAACCGCGCCCCACAGACTTCCTCGAACAGATCGAGAATGATTTCGCGCTCACGGAACGCATAGAGGAATGGGCTGAACGTCCCCAGATCGAGCCCATACGCCCCCATCCCGACCAGGTGGCTGGCGATCCGCCCCATCTCGCTGATGATCACGCGCAGGGTCATCGCTCGCTCCGGCACCTCCAGCTTCAGCAGCTTCTCATAGGTCAGTGCCAGACCCAGATTCATGTTCATCCCGGCCAGATAATCCATCCGGTCGGTGTACGGAATCCACTGCGGCCCGTTCAGATTCTCGCCGATCTTCTCGGCACACCGGTGCAGGTAGCCGAGATGCGGCGTCGTCTCATGCACCACTTCGCCGTCCGTCCGCAACAACAGCCGCAGCACGCCATGCGTACTGGGATGCTGCGGCCCCATGTTGACGAGCATCTCGTCCGTGCGAACGTCGAACTCAACAATGCGGGGATCTTCGAGGGTGGTGGACATGTGAGGCAGGTTCCGCAGGGCCGATGGAGAGCCTGAATTCTAGTATGGCGACAGCTGTCTCGCCACAATCCGTCGAGGCATTCCGGCCATTCCCGGTTCAGGGAGATGTCGAAAGCTCGATCCGCTGCCTGCCAATTGGGAGGCATGAACCAGAGTGGCTGATTGGCGTACCGATTGCCCAAGGGGAAAAGTAAATCCATGATTCCTGCCGACGAGGAGATTTTGATCGGATTGCCGCTGGTACAACGCTCGATCCCCATGTGTGATTTGAGCCATCACGGATCCGCAAGGACTGCGTGGCGGACTTGATTCATCTTGTTCAATAAGATTCCGGAAACTGATAAGGCGAGCGGAGACGGCGGGGCATGTGGAACAGAAAATCTGATAGACGCGGTTCCCCTAATGTATCGGAACGGCGAGCGAAGGATTTCGCGGGTCCGTTCGATTCGCTGTCAACCTTGTGTCGAACTTGAGGAACACCCTGCTGCAAGTTTGGTGCATGGGCCAATTGGCGTTTTCCTGCTGGCCGCCTCTCCCCCACTGTCAAGTCCTCACCGAAGGTCACATTGATGGAGGGGGAGCAGAAAGAACGAGGTGGCTGCGAAACCATCCTCCCGGAGCGAATGCGTTTACTGACGCGATTGTCGGAATAAAACTCGCTTGACCGGCATCTCTGAAAATCGCGGGGCGTGGCGAAATTCCTTGGACTTGTGCGCGGATTTATGGTTCGATGCGATTCTGGGACAAGAGTCGATCGGTCGCAGACGTTAAACTTCTGTCACTTGCATCCACCAAACACAAGAGTCATCCGTGTCCCATGAAGATCACCCGTATTTTTGCTCACCGAGTCGATCTGCCGTTAGTCGAAGGCACGTACAAGTGGTCCGGCGGGAAGTCGGTTTCCGTGTTCGACAGCACGATCGTCGGTGTTGAGACCGACAGCGGACTTGTCGGCTACGGGGAGGTCTGCCCACTGGGACCGTTCTACCTGCCAGCGTATGCCGAGGGAGTGCGTGCTGGACTCCGTGAACTGGGACCACATCTCATCGGTTCCGATCCGCGCGAGTTGGCCAAGCTCAACCATCGGATGGACGCGGCGCTCAAGGGGCATCCGTATGTGAAGTCGGGAGTCGACATCGCGTGCTGGGACATTCTGGGTCAGGCGACGGGCTTGCCGGTTTGTGTGCTGATGGGTGGGCGCTTCGGCGAGAGCGTGCGGCTATATCGCGCCATTTCGCAAGAGTCGCCCGACGAGATGGCGCGGAAGGTGGCCGGTTATCAAGCCGCCGGGTACACCCGTTTTCAACTGAAGGTCGGTGGTGATCCAGACACGGACATCGAACGCATCCGAGCCGTCCGGGCGATGCTGCTGCCCACCGATCGGCTCGTGGCTGACGCCAACACCGGCTGGACGCAGCTCGAGGCGATGCGCGTGGTCCGCGCGGTACGCGATGTCGATGTCTACATCGAGCAGCCGTGCCTCAGTTACGAAGAGTGCCTCGCCATCCGGCGGCATACCGATCATCCCTTCGTGCTCGATGAGAACGTCGACAGTCTCGATATGCTGCTGCGTGCGAAAGCCGATCTGGCGATGGATGTCGTGAATCTCAAGATCAGCAAGCTCGGCGGCCTGACAAAAACCAAACAGGTTCGCGATCTGTGTGTGAGCATGGGGATCGCCATGACACTGGAGGACAGTTGGGGCGGCGACATCACGACAGCGGCGATTGCGCACTTGGCGCATAGCACGCCAGAGGAGTTCCGCTTCACGAGTACGGACTTCAATAGCTATGTCACTGTCAGCACCGCGACTGGCGCTCCGCAACGCCGACAAGGTTTCATGCAAGCGAGTCGCGATCCCGGACTGGGGATCACTCCCCGCATGGACATCCTCGGCCCATGCGTCGTCGAGATCACCTGATCACGACCAATTCCGACAACTCACAAACCGTTCATCATCACGAGTCCACAACGATGCGAACAACGATGAGTCGGGTCTCGGCCCTCTTCACCTGCTGGATGATCATGCTCAATGGGTTCGTGGTCTCCGAGGACCGAGCGGGTCAGCCACAATTCTTGGCTGAGGCCCAGGCTCGGTTGAAAGCCATCTATGAGCAGCGGGAGTTTGTGCCTGCCACGTTTTCAGGAAAGTGGCTGCGGGACAGCTCCGGCTATGTGGTCCTCGAAAGCCCCGCAGGGAGTTCTGAACCAGAACTCGTGCAGTACGACATGAGCGGTGGAAAGCGTTCGACCTTGGTTGGTGTCGACCGTCTGGTGGTCCCCGGTACGAACGACCGTCTGGTCATTCTGGAATTCGTGCAGTCGCCCGTTGTCAGCCAGTTCCTACTGCACACGCGCGCCACCATGACCGGAAAAACTGGTTACTGGCTGTTTGATTTCAAAACGGGAGAAATGAAATCGATTGCCACCGAGATCGACCGGTTGTCCTGGGAGAGGGCGTTTTCTCCTCAAGGAGATCGACTTCTCTTCGGACGCGGTCCCAATCTTTATGTGTACGATCTGGCTCACAGCCGCACGACTCCACTCACCACGATTGAAGCCGCGGGCGTGCTGGAGAATGATATCCAAGCCAGCTGGAGTCCCGATGGTCAACAGATTGTCTATGTTCAATCGGATTCCTCGAATGTTCGCCAACGGCCCGTCGTGCATCCGACTGACCCGACATATCCAGAGGTCTCGCTGGAACGTTATGCACGCGTTGGCACACCACTTCCGACGCTCCGCGTAGGAGTCGTCAGCGTGGACGGGGGAGACACGAGATGGTTGAACCTGCCAGTCGATCCGGGCACGTTCTATGTCAACGACCCGAGTTGGGCCGGAAATTCAGAGGAAGTATTGGTCGAGTTACTCAGTCGTTCCCGCGACCATCGCGAGTTTCTGCTTGTCAACACCCAGACTGGAACGGTCACAACGGCCTACGAGGAATCGGATCCTGCCTGGGTTGATGCGAGTACCGAGGCCAATGCGGGCCTCGAATGGGTTCAAGCGGGGAAGTCCTGGGTGTTGCTCAGTGAGCGTGATGGGTGGCGGCATGCCTACTTGATTTCTCGCGATGGCAAGACGCAATCGCTGGTCACGCAACACGCCAGCGACATCATCGCTCGGGGGCCAGTCGACGAGCGCGAGGGCTGGTTTTACTTTCTCGCGTCCCCCGACAACGCGACGCAGCGTTACCTGTATCGCCAGCGACTCGATGGAACGAGCGAAGCCGAGCGAGTGACTCCGGCGGATCAACCGGGGACTCACACTTACGTATTCTCGCCCGATCGGAAATGGGCATTCCACACCTATTCGACGTTTGACTCGCCCCCCATGATCGACTTGGTGCAGCTTGCCGAGCATCGCTCGGTGCGTGTCCTGGAGGATAATGCTGAGTGTCGCCGTCGAGTGGGCCCGCTGATCACTCAGCCCACTGAGTTCTTGAAGCTCGACATTGGCGACGGCGTCGTGATGGACGCGTGGATGATCAAGCCGCGCGACTTCGATGCGACTCAAAAGTATCCCCTCTTCGTGTTTGTCTATGGTGAGCCTCACGCTCAGACTGTGCTGGATGATTGGGCCGGGGGACAGAATAATTCGATGTTTCACCGCATGATTGCCGACTTCGGATATCTGGTGGTGTCGATCGACGGCCGTGGAACTCCGGCTCCCAAGGGGGCCGCTTGGCGACGAGCCGTGTCTGGAAGTCTGGGACCATTGTCGACTGCAGAACAGGCCGCTGGCGTGCAGGAGTTGGCTCGAACACGGTCCTATGTCGATTCGTCTCGCGTTGGAATCTGGGGTTGGAGCGGCGGCGGCTCGAACACGCTCAACGCCATGTTTCGAAAGCCGGATGTCTACCATGTGGGGATCGCGGTGGCCCCAAAACCTCAGCCCGATCTCTACAACGCTTGGTTTCAGGAGATCTTCATGCGCACCCCTGAAGTGAATCCCGAAGGCTATCACAATGCCGCAGCTATCAATTTCGCGGAGGGCCTGCGGGGCAACCTGCTCATCATTCATGGCACTGGTGAAACCAACACTCACATCCAGATTACCGAAGGTCTCGTCGATCGACTCATCGAGCTGGGGAAACGCTTCGACTACATGGCCTACCCGAATCGTGACCACGGCTTACGCGAAGGACGCGGAACAACGCTTCATCTGCGCATGCTGATCACGCGTTATCTGATCGAGCACCTGCCGCCTGGGCCCCGGTGAGGGTTGCTCTTTGTAGTCAACTCGCGAAGACCTCAATGCCTCCCCGCGAGTCCGAAAGTGGTCTGCTTGAACAGGCGGCCCAAGTCTTACGATACAGGTTCGTTCTCACGAAACCTGGATTGCAGAGGACTCGGCCCTGGATGGCAGACTGCGGATTTCGAAGGCGGGGTCGCCAGCGTTACTTGGCAGTGGCCAAGAGTGATCAGCGCGTCACGCGGGCGATGATCGTGTTGCGGCTTTCCGAGGGCGTCACCTGGAGGGTGATTGTGACGGCACTCTCGACCAGTTCGGCGACGATCTCGCGAGTGAGGTCGTCGCACATCGAGAGCGGTGCGGACAACGTGTTGGCCGAGCGGCGCGGGCAGCGGGCGGACGATGGCGGATGTGTTGGCACGTTCCTCAAGTGGGTCATCGAAACCTGTACGCCGAAGATGTTTGGGTTCTTGGGAACGGGGTGGACGTGTGACCTGCTCTCGCTGCTGCTGGAACTGAACCTGATCGAACGCCTCGGGTGGCACCTCCGCGACGAGATCCCCCGCAACCACCACCACCCCACGATCGACGGCCTGATCGCGGCCACCCTTCGCGGTTGAAACACCGAAAGCACCAGATGGAAGGGAAAGCCTATCGCTCCCTGCTCACCATGGGAGCCCACGCTTCCGCGTGTGCGGGGAGGCATTTAGAACGGACGAGAATGACGGCGTTCAGAAAGTGTCTGACGAGGCTTGCCGCTCACTGGGGCATGCGGTTTCCAACATTAATGACGATGACGAGTGGTGATCAAGAATAATATTCTTCCTGGAATGACGGTAACGGGCGTCTGAGAAAGTGATCGGTGATTTTCCGGCTGGAAGCCCGTAGATTCGATGATACCTCTGCATGTCACTGGGAGTGATTGGACGATCACAGTCAAACCCCGTGAATTTACGGGCATTCATCAAGTTCGCTGGCTGATCCAGGAATTGGCAGCCACGACTGACCAATTCGGGGATGGATTGGACTGCCAGATGACATGAGCAGATTAGTGTCAGCAAGATCGCGATTTCTTTCATGACAAATCTCCATTCATGCCGTTCACTCGCAGTGAGGATCGACGAATTCACAGCCACCGATTGAAGAAAACGCAATCCTTCGACCCGGGCTGAATCATCCCAAGTGCCACTGTCGATTCGTTCGCGTTTGCTCGGACACGAAACCAGTTTCCATTTCGAATCACCATGCTTCAGCCAGCCGCAGTCGTGACACAAGCTTTCCTGATGACCCCCAAGAGCCGAAACCCTATTCTTCCGTCAAGTTGCCGGCAGGTGCCTTGTCAACACGAACTCTGAGAGTTGAAGTCCCGCTTTCCGGGCCTTCACAAAGCCTCAAACCGGGCGACCCAACCCCACATGAAGCATGGGGGAGGCATTCAACAAAAAGTCGCCCTTGATGCGGGATTCACGCAAAGAATTTCCTGGCTCAATTCGAAGTTTCCGGGAGATTGATAAAACTGAAAAGTAGTCTGCGTGTTCGAGATGCGTGGAGCGACGTTGAGAGCAGTGTCCGGGGATGATTTGGAATCGTCCACTGGATTCTCAGACTCCCCGCCTTGTCGCACCGTATCTATACTGTGAAGGCATGCGGTGGTTTGTTGAAGTTGTTGGAATTGGATGTCGCAAAACATGTGTCACTCCGAGAAGTTCGCGACTCATATGGCGGTGGTGGTCGTGGCTGCCGCCTTAGTGATAGCGCATGCGGGTGGCCTGGTCGAGGCCGAGGACGCGCGGTCGCCCGCGGTGCGTACCGCACTGGGGAAGATTCTGACGGAGGACCATGTCGCCAACACCGCGTACTCCGTTTGCCAACAGGCGATGTCGTTGCCCGATGAAGCACGGTTCGAGCTGTTAGCCGCCTACGTCCTGCCTTCCGAGGACCACGAGACTCTGCGGCTGGCGTTTGACATGACCCCGACCTGCCCAGCCCCGGTTGTGAAGCCTGTTGTCGATTCGCCCCCAATCGAAGGGACCGCACCCCGCTTTTCCGGAGGCGAGTTCGCCTCGCCCGCTTGGGAACTGATCCGTGTGGCGAACAGGCTGAACCGACTGCCCGAGATTCGAAAGCGAGTGGAGACTTGGCAACCGACTGAGGTGGAGGACCGCAAGTGCATCGCGGCGATGCTGTCAGCGATCTCATGCGCTCAGCGGAATTTCAAAGAGGCACAGACACACATGCAATCTCTCATTCAGCTCGCACGGGAACAGCCCGGAGATCGCTTGGAACTTACCCCGGAAGCGTTTGGACTCTGGACAGCTGCCGAGCATCCAGAACTGACCTCTTTTGTGGAAGAATTCTGGCCGATCCTCTACGAAGACATGCGGCTGGACCAACACCATCGCCACGCACGCAGCGAACGTTGGATGCGATTGGTCCACGCCAAGCGTCCGGCGTTGGCGCGGCCTCCGAACTCCCCGACACTCGCCGAGACTCAACGGCCCATGTGGATTCCCCTCAGTCGGATGACTTCGGAAACACGCGGGGCGGGATATCCTCAGCCGCAATGGCAAACTCAGCCGGGCAAGGTCTTTCATGCCGTCTGCCATGACCAGGACTCTCTCTATTACCGCTCTCCGCTCTCCGGCCAGTTCACTGTCGAAGCGGACGCGACAGCGTTTGCGTTTCGAGACATCCATTTGGGATTCGGTCGCTATTGGGTGGGGCCGTATTGGGATTTGAAGTCAATGGTGCGAGGAGACTTTCGGGGTGACCAGAAAGGCATCCCCATCAGACCCCCGCTGACTCGCATGTTCGACACGATGCGAGTGCGGATGGATGTCTCCGATGAGAAGGCCCTGGTGTATATCAATGGTCGCCTCGCGGACACACAACAACTCCAGACTCCGGGGGATCCGTGGTTGTCGATCCACAGTTGGTGGTACACCAACGGGACCGTTTCGAATGTGCGGATCACGGGTGAGCCAGTGATTCCCGAAACAGTGTCGCTCCTGACTCCGGGTCTGGACGGCTGGGTGGCTTACTATGATGAGTCCGTCGGGGGGCAGAACGCCAACTGGCTCTCTCGTCCGGGTGTGAAGTCGAAGTTGTATTCGGGCCTGTTCGGAACGACGAGCCCTCCAAAATCTGGGGACCGAGAGCTGTACAGTCGCCGCCGTGCCGACCTCTCGCAGACATTCAGTGAACTCTTGCTGCGCTATCATCGTCCGATGATCGAGGACGGCACGATTGAATATGAATTCTTCTATGAGCCAGGCCAGTCCCACGTGCATCCGGCTCTCGACCGGATGTGCTTGATCCTCAATCCGGACGGTGTCGACATTCACTGGGCGACCGATGGTCGGCACGATCACACAGATATCGGACCGGATAACATCGTCAGCGAACCACAGCATCGCCGCTCCAAGGGGCCGCTGCCGCTGAAGCCCGCTGAGTGGAATCGTGTGGCGCTCACGATGGCTGGTAACACGGTAAATTTGATTTTGAACGGCGAACTGATCTATTCCCGACCACTGGAGGCGACCAACCTCAGAACCTTCGGACTGTTCCACTGGGCCGATCAGACCGAAGCCCGGGTGCGGAGGATGCAATGGACGGGGGATTGGCCGAAACAGGTTCCCCCGCTGCCGGAGCAATACCTGGCCGATCTGAGCCTGGAGGCTTCACTGGGCGACCGGATGGCCTTAAAGAGTGTTCTGTCGCATGACTTTCGAAACGGGGTGCCTGCGAATTTAATGTCAGTGACAGGAGACAACTGGCAATCGCAGGTGAAGCAACTGGCCGACGGGATCCAGATCACTCGCCCCGGAGGCGAGTATGTCACATACATTATCAACTCGCCCATTTCACTCACTGGAGACTTCGACATCATCGCGGAATATGACCAGTTCCAGGTTCAGGCGAAAGCCGGCGGTGAAGGGAACATTGAGCTACTGGCCCTGCTGGACGATGATCGCGCTCGCGAACACCATTTACAACGAAAGATGTTTGTCTTTGAGGATCGACAGGAGCAAGTCACTCAGGCCGCAATCGGAGAGAAGCGTGGAACTGAGACGCAGTACTCCTTTTTTGATACGCCCCCGGAAGAGTCCACATCGGGACGACTGCGGTTGGTCCGCCGGGGGACGACCATCTACAGCCTCATTGCCGAACATGACTCCGAGCACTATCGGTTGGTCCATCGCGAGCCAGCGACACAGGATGAAGCGAGGTTTCAATTACGTGTCGGGCATCACAAAAGTGGTGCCACGAGTGTCGTTTGGAAGTCCCTGGATGTCCGTGCGGAAGACTCCTTGGGGGTGTCCGGCGGTCCACTCAAAACGATCGCCGAGCTGGATGCTGAACGCTCCCAACTGTCGAAACATCGCACGTGGGATTTCCGCGTGAAGAAGCCGGGTGACAATTCTCTCGCTGTCGGAGAGTTCGATATTGCGGGAGGTTCCGTTTCCAAATTTTTGCCCGAGCCAGAAGGCTTGCGAGTTGATGTTCCCGGCAGTGACGGCTGGTCGGCTTCGGGGCTCTTTTCCCGGAGTCGGATCGAAGGAGATTTCGATATCGCACTCGATTTAGAGATCCTGCACATGGAGCCATGCCTGCTCCACAACGAATCCTGCGTCTTCTTGCAGACCGAGTTTCGAGACAAACGCCAGTCGACGATCGAAACCAAGTTTTCCATTCACAACGCAGGCGACCGCCAAGCGGAAACGCAATTGCGTCGAGTCCGTCGCGACAAAACATTCGACTATCAGGAATTGGTGTCGCAGCCCTCCGACGACGCCAAGCTGTTGCGATTGGCCCGTCGCGGAGATTTCGTCTACCAGATATTCCAAAGTTCAGCACAGAAGACTCCGGTCGTTCTGGGGGCTGTGCAGATTGGTCGCGAGCCGGTGCTTCCGGGGGATTTGCGGATGCTGATCCATACCGGTGGCGACAAGCGGACGACCAGTGTGCGATTTCGAACCTTGACCGTCTGGGCCGAGAAATTGATCGAGCCTCAACAACCTTCCGAGAAACCGAACCCATGAAGTGTCTTGCCACTCTCTTGTTGGTTTTGATCTGTTTCGAGACCACGCTCTCGGCCCAGGGTTCGGCACCGTCCAGTGATCCGAACGCTGCCATCCTGCGCACGCTGAAAACCGACGGACCGGCCAAGGCGCTCGATGCACTGCACGCGCTGCCCGCTCGCGACCTAATCGATCCGTTTCACGTTCGCCTGTCGCCCGCAGCCGCTGCGTTGCATCGCGCGCTGCTGCAACTGAGCAGTGACGAGCAGTACGAAATCCTGTCGGCGTGGACGCTGCCCGCTGATGGATCTGCCGTTCGCGTAATCACCGCGATCGTTCCGGAGAGTGCGCCTCCGATGGAGTTCGCGCGAGCGATTGGCGAACGCCCGAAGAAAGAGTCATTCGGTGTGGCCTCTGTCGAAGAGGTTCCCGGCCTCTTCTGTTCCGCGTGGATGCTCATCACGGCAGCCGATGATTCGGGCAATCTTCGTAAGCTGATGACCCAACTCGAAGCAAGTACCTCAAAGAAGACGGCCCATGCCGACTTCGTGCTGGCACTGGCCCGCTTGCGAGACAGTCGGTCTTCGGTCGACGAGCTGAAGACATTACTGGAAGCCCGCGTCACATCGGAGTCACCCGAGATATCGGTGCGGATGGAAGATGCGGTTCTGCTGGCGGTCGCGATGCAGCGGGCCGAGCTGGCTAGTGTGTGTGAACCCCTGGCTGAGAAACTGGTCAAGTTCGATTTCACCCAAGACAGTGGTCCGTGGATGACCTTCCTGCGTCGTCTGCGGGCGATGGCCCTCCTGAAGTGCAATAGCCCGGAGTCGGATGCGGCGGCGATTCTGAAAGAGACTCCGTCTCCGTGGATCACCGCCAGCGACCCGCGTGGAAGCGGAACCGCCACGGGGTCCGATCAGGCCCTGTGGCTGACGCATGAGGATCATGTACAACGACTCAGCGGACCGGGCGACGACCTGCTGTTGTTTCGTTATCCGTTGACAGGCAAGTTTGAACTGAAGGGGGAAGTGAGCGTCTTTGAACACGGTGTGGCCGGGATGACCTATGGCGGACTTTCTTTCGACGCGACGGACAAGCTCTTCACGGTGCGCGATGTCATGCGAGCGACTCAAGAGTCCCGCGAGTGGCCGTTCGTGGCGGCCAAGGAGTTGCGAATGTTTAATCGCCTCAACATCCGTAGTGATGGCGAGCGCGTGCAGTTTCTGTCGAACCTGCACCCTGGCACTGCGTTGCCGGTCGCATCCTGTGAAACCAGTCCGTGGCTGGGTCTACAGGCGTCCGGGTTTGGTCGGACTTATTTCCGCAATCTGGAGATCGTGGGCGACCCGGTCATCCCGCGTGAGGTCACTCTCGTGAAGGACTCCCGCCTTCACGGTTGGACCGCTCCGCTCGGCGAACCGCTGACGACAGCTGTTCAGCCGCTCATGATGGCGGCGACTCCCGCACCGGTAGCGGCCCCATCCGATTGGATCGTGGCCGCAGACGGAGCGCTCGAAAGCCGCAAGTTGGAAACCCTGAGCAATGCAGAGTCGGCGCAGCGAATGCTCACTTGGATGCGTCCACTTCTGGAAGGCGAGACGCTGCGCTATCAGTTCTTCTACGAGGAGAACATCGCTCTGGTACATCCGGCCTTGGGGCGGCTGGCGTTCTTGCTCGAACCGGGCGGAGTGCGCATTCGCTGGATCACATCCGGGTCAGACTGGACAGGGCTGGAGCCAGATCACGGCGTGATCGAGCCGCTCCATCGCAAAGGGCCACGCGAGCTGCCGCTGAAGCCTACCGACTGGAATGCCGTGTCGTTGCAGGTGCTGGAGGGAAAACTGCAGATCACGTTAAACGAGACCGTCGTCTATCTCCGCCCTGTCGCCGACCTCCCCAGTCATCAACCGGGTTTCTACCACGAGCGCCATCAGACCTCGGCCCGGATTCGCAATGTCACGCTCGTCGGCGGCACCGCCTGGCCGGAAAAGCTGACTCCGGCGCAAATGACCAATCCGGTCGCCGTAAGCCCGAGGGCGGGGGACTAATCACATGAGCAACACAGTCCTCGTGACTGCTGCTCGCACACGAGCCGGAAGCGTGAGGCGCCCGAGAGCTCAACGCTCGACGAGCGCGACCGGCGCGGGCGC
>JANPCU010000184.1:0-21774 GCA_031431195.1 Planctomycetota bacterium
GTCAGCACTTGCCCCAGCTGACATTAAAGGCCGTGCAAGCCGAACTCGACCGCTGGCCACAGACCGGCCAGAGCGTCTTCCGTCGCCTCGTGCAGACCCTGAATCTTCCGGCCCTCACCCTGCCCGAATCGATCCGCACACAGCTCGACCTGCTGGTCCCCTTCCCCTGACCAGCTAACTCACTCGCTCCGGCTCACTCACTCGCTCCACGCCGCTCAGCATCCCGATGCCAAATCATCGCACGCTTCACGCTGCGCACATTGGACAGCTACGGTGCTGACTGAGCTGTCGTCGGGTGACGTGGCGAATTTCCGTTCGCGAGATAAACTGAAGAGATTCGTTTCGTGGCCCACTTCGAGATCCCCCGCATGAAACCCCTGCGACTGGCAGTTCTGATCTCCGGCGGGGGGAGTACGCTCACGAATCTGCTCGACAGAATTGATGCCGGGGAGTTGCTGGCCTCGGTTGAGCTGGTACTGGCGAGTCGCCGATGCGACGGAGTGGCGAAGTCAGCCACTCGCGGGCACTCGTGCGAGGTGGTGTCCCCGAAGATCTACCCGAACGTGGTAGCCTTCAGCGAGGCGATCTTCTCCCGCTGCCGCGCGGATCGTGTCGACCTCGTCATCCTGGGTGGTTTCCTATCGCGGATTGAAGTCCCGAGCGATTTCGAGGGGCGGGTGATGAACATCCATCCGTCTCTCATCCCGGCCTTTTGTGGTCAAGGGATGTATGGGCACCACGTCCACGAGGCGGTGATTGCTCGCGGTTGCAAGGTGTCGGGATGCACAGTGCATCTGGTCGACAACGAGTACGATCACGGGCCGATTCTGGTGCAGCAGGTTGTGCCGGTATTGGACGGGGATGATGCGGAAGCCTTGTCGCGGCGGGTGTTTGCCGCCGAGTGCGAGGCGTATCCGGAGGCGATTCGACTTTGGCAGCGGGAGCGACAACAGAGGTAAATGATGTCGGATCCCTCCGATCTGTTTGGCGAATTGCTGCGTCTGCTCGGCATCTCCGTCGAAGGGGAGAGTGAGCGGTATCAAGCCCTCGCGCTGCTGGCCCTTTTCGGGGTGTTTGGAGTGATCGCGGGCTGCCTGACTTCCGGTCTGACCTCGACCGTCTGGTTCGTCGTGGGAGGTGTCGGAGTCGTGGGCCTCCTTCTCGTCGCGATCTGGCCGACAGAATGAAAGCACTCCGACTGCCCCATCTAGCGACGGAGTGAGGTTCTCGACAGCCCGTCGGGACAGTTTCCGGGCGGCAGGGGTCGCGCGGGGACGGGCAGGTTTACCCATCCGACGTCGAAGCGACATCGCCGAACGATACAGCAGACACGTTGCGTGAACCGGCTTGTCGCCCTAGAATTCTTCAGATACAGAACTTCCGTTGATGGACCACGGAGGGAGTTGTCACCTCCGGCGGGGCATGGGGCCGCATGAAACGGATTGCCGTTCTGGGTTCGACCGGTTCGATCGGCACCAGCTGTCTGGATGTGCTGAAGGCACAATCGGCAGCCATGCGTCCCGTTGCGCTGACGACGCACCGCCGCTGGCGAGACTTAGCCGAGCAGTGCCAACAGTGCCAGCCTGAAATCGCCGTGATTGCCGATGCGACAATCGAGTCGCAGGTCGACCGGTCGGCGTTTCCCTCGGCCACCGAACTGCTGTTTGGTGATGACGCCGTCGCCGATGTGGCCCGCCACCCCGAAGTCGACGTGGTCGTTTCGGGCATCGTGGGGGCTGCTGGCTTAAAGGGGACATGGGCCGCCGTCGAGGCGGGCAAGGTCGTGGCCTTTGCGAATAAGGAAACGCTGGTCGTCGCGGGGCCGCTGATGATGGACTTCGCTCGCCAGACCGGGGCCACGCTGCTGCCGGTGGACAGCGAACACAGTGCAGTGTTCCAAGCCCTCTCCGCCGGGAAGAAGAGCGAAGTCAAACGCATCATCCTCACCGCCAGCGGAGGCCCGTTCCGGGAATGGTCCGCTGAGCAGATCGCGAACGTCACGACCGCGCAGGCTCTCGCTCACCCCACCTGGACCATGGGGCCGAAGATCACCATCGACTCGGCCACCATGATGAACAAGTCACTGGAGATTATCGAGGCCCGCTGGCTGTTCGATCTGCCTGTCGAGCAGATCGAGGTGGTGATTCACCCGCAGTCGATCGTTCACTCGATGGTCGAATATGTCGACGGATCGGTCATCGCCCAGCTGTCGCCGCCAGACATGCGGCTGCCGATTCAGTATGCTCTCTCGTGGCCCGAGCGGACCGCTGGGGTCGCCCGGACGATGGACTTTCGTCAGACTTGGAATCTGACGTTTGGTCCGCCCGATCTGGATCGATTTCCGGCGTTGCGGCTGGGGTTCGAGGTGGCCGGTTGCGGCGGCACATGCGGGGCGGTCCTGAATGCGGCCAACGAGGTCGCGGTCGACCGATTCCTGAAACACGAACTGGCGTTCACGGACATCGCCCGACTCTGTCGGTCGGTACTAGACGCTCATCAATTTGAAGCTCGACCCACGCTCGATCTCTTGTTGGAGATGGATCGTTGGGCACGGCAGGAGGCACTGCGTTGGAACTCTTAGCGGCCGGGATCGTCCCCGAATATTTGGCCACCATTTTGAACATTCTGACAGCGGCCATTGGCCTCGGTCTGGTGATCTTCGTCCATGAACTCGGTCACTTCGCAGTCGCGAAATGGTGCGGAGTTTATGTCGAGCGGTTCAGCATCGGCTTCGGCCCCATGCTCTGGATGCGTAAGTGGGGCGAGACCGAGTATGCCCTCTCCGCGATCCCCTTTGGCGGCTACGTCAAGATGCGAGGCCAGGACGATATCGATCCCGGTCAGATGACCGATGAGCAGGTCGCCGCTGACCCCCGGTCTTACACCTCCAAAACCGTCCCGCAGCGGATGGCGATCATCTCGGCGGGCGTGATCATGAATCTGATCACGGGCTGGATGTTCTTCAGCGTGGCCTATGGACTGGGCGTGGAAGAGGTGCAGGCTCAGGTCGGCGAAGTCGTCATCGGCAAGCCGGCGTGGACGTATGGGATTCGACCGGGCGACACCCTGTTGAAAATCAATGGTCGCAAGGTCCGTGAGTTCAATGACATCCTTCGCGGCGTCGCTCTCTCCTCGGGCACTTTGAAAATCGAGGCGATTCGCCCGAACGGCACCGAGTATCAAGTCGAGATTGACCCCGACATCACAGGAGACAGACGCCTGCTCGGTATTAGCCCGGGCCAAGCCTTGCAGACCTACAAGCGGGCTGTGACTTGCGGTGCTCCCGGCTCGCCCGCCGCAGCTGCGGGATTCAAGGCGGGAGATCTGATCACGGCTATCAACGGTATACCGGTCACAGCGTGGGGCGAAGTGGTCCCGTTGCTCAACGAGAAGAAGGCGGAGACTCTCGATGTCACGGTCTCACGGAAGGGTCCGGACTCCAACTCCGTCGCCCCCCCTCAAGTGGTCCAACTGAAGCTGGCTCCCGCGCCGGTGAAGACGCTGGGGCTGCGACTGGAATTGGGGAAGATCACCGCGATCCGCATTGATTCCCCAGCGGCGAAAGCCGGTCTGAAAATCGGCGACCGGCTGGTCACCATCGAAGGCGAAGATGTGGGGCTCAAACTCGACCCGCAGCAGCTGCCACTTTACTTCTACGAACATCGCGGGCAGCCACTCCAGGTTGTCGTCCAGCGCGAAGTCGAGGGGGGAGAGCCGAAATCAATCGAGTTGACGGTGACTGCCGATGACACCCTGCCGTGGAGCGAGCTGGCGTTTGGTGCGGGCAGTCCGATGTCGATTCCCGGACTGGGACTGGCTTTCCAGTTCTTGCCAACGATCCTGTCCGTCGAAGAAGGAGGCCCCGCCGCCAAAGCGGGCATTAAGCCCCATACGATTCTCGCAGGTGTCAAATTCCTCAAACGGAGTGGAGCTGCGAAGGACATTCTGGGCGATGCCGACACCATCGTCCCGATCGAAATCAAGAAAGACAACAAGAGCGGCAAACCCGCCGAGGGGAGTTGGCCATACGCCCTCTGGTTGTTGCAGATGACTGATCAGCGGGATATCGCCTTGTCGATTAAAGACGACGCGACATCCGCTGCCCGCGATGTGGCTCTCGTTCCGGCAGTGGTTCCGGGACAGTTTCAGCCGACACTGAGAGGACTGGAACTCGGTCCCGTGACCAAATTCAATCAAGCGGATAGCTTCCAGGAGGCCTGTAAAACAGGCACCCGCAAAACCAAAGATTCCATCACCGAAGTGTACCTCACCATTCGGAGCCTGATCCGGCGCGATATGTCGTATAAGAATCTGCACGGTCCGCTGGGGATCGCCAAGTTTGCGTACATCATGGCCGACCAGGGGATGGCCCTGTTCCTGATCTTCCTGGGGGCAATCAGCATGAATCTGGCAGTGATCAACTTCCTGCCGATCCCGGTCCTCGATGGGGGACACATGGCCTTCTTGCTCTACGAGGGAATGACTGGCAAGAAGCCGACCGAACAGGTCATCGCCACTCTGACCTATATCGGGCTGGCCATGGTGTTGACGCTGATGGTTACCGTGATCTGTCTCGATCTATTCGTGCATTGGTAGAATAACTCGTGGCCGGTGAAAGCCCCAGGGGTTGCCACCCCTGGGCGTTCCCCTGTGTCGCCTTTTTGTCCGAAAAAGGACGCCCTGTTGCGAAGCAACAGGCGACCATGTCACTGCCATTGAGCGGTCTCGCCCATGCACCTTGTCGTCTGGCCAGCGATCGATGATGCTCGCCTCGCCCGCGTCCAGATCGCAGCCGGTCAGGCTGGTATAATCGTTAATGCACTCGACGTGACCACTGCCCTGACGGCCATGCCCGCTGCCGCTGCCTTCTTCGGCAAGCTGACCCCCGACCTACTCGCAGCTGCCATGCGACTGAGGTGGGTGCAGTCTCCGACGGCCAGTTTGGAGCACTACCTGTTCCCGGCTCTGGTGGAGCATCCGTGCGTGTTGACCAACATGCGGGGGATCTTCTCGGATGTGATCGCGGACCATGTTCTGGGGTATGTGCTGACGTTCGCGCGGAACTTGCACCTGTATCGAGATCAACAGAGGGCCGGACGCTGGCAGGCGATCGGCGGCGGACCAGCTCTGCCGAATTTCGCTGTGGGACCGGGCGCGGTCAGCCCCGTCGACCGGTCCCATCTGCACCTTGCTGACTGTACGCTCGGCGTCGTCGGCGTCGGGGCCATTGGGGAGGAAGTCTGCCGTCGCGCCGCGGCGTTCGGCATGCGTGTCCTCGGCGTCGACCCGGTGCCGCGCATGATCGAGGGCCTCTGCGAGGTGCAACCTCTCGACCAACTCGACACCCTCCTGGCCGAGAGTCACTTCGTCGTCATCGCCGCCCCGCATACCCCCCGCACCGAGAAGCTCTTCCGAACCGAAACACTCGCCCGGATGCGCCCCGGCAGCTACCTCATCAACATCGGTCGCGGCATCATCGTCGACCTCGCCGACCTCACCGCCGCCCTGCAATCCGGCCACCTCGCCGGAGCCGCCCTCGATGTGTGCGAGATCGAACCCCTCCCTACCGATCACCCCCTCTGGCAACTTCCTAACGTCCTCATCACTCCCCACGTCGCCGCAGCCTCGCCTCGCATCACTGAACGCCACACCGCCGTGCTGCTCGAAAATGTAACCAGATTCGCTCACAACCAACCGCTGCTCAACGTCGTCAATAAGTGCGAATGGTATTGACCCAGCGAGCGGCAGACGTGTGTCTGCCGAGTCCCCGCCCCGCGAATCGACGCGGTCCGGTGTCACACACCTCGACAGACTCACGTCTGCCGCTCGCTGGTCTGACTGCCGATTCCCTCTCATGCAAGGATGGATGCCACCATGTTCAAGACCCTATGGCTCGCGATGATCATTTGCGGTTCCTGGGCTTCGTTCGCGTTCGCGGATGACTATCTTCTTCGCGTCGATGAGATCGGTTTCGTCGACAGACTACCCGCTGAGAAAGACCTGCCAGAAACGACTTTTAGGAGCGTGGAAGTCGTGGTCCGCCCCGACTCGACATTTCACACAAAGACCGTCATCGGAACGGAAACAGTGATTGTGTCCGGGAAACTGTGCCCCAAGGACAAAGGCGGTTTCAGTCTTCAGATTCACTATGAACATACCGTCGTCGACACCGGCATCATTCTGCCCAACGAAGACGGCATCATGAAGCCATTACTCCATATTATGAGTGCGAATACAACCATTGCGATCGCTGTCGACGAGTCCGTTGCCCTCGGAGGCTTCGAATCGAAGGACGGTGATATGGTTAATCCCGACAAGCACTCGAAATCGCGATTCGCGTTGGTTCTGGCCAAGCACAAGCCCCAACAAGACTGACGAGTGGGACATCGCCAGTTTGTTGTTTTCAGTGCGGCCAATCAAAAGACATCGTGTCTGCGAGAGCGGCACGGCGTCAGCCTGCCGAGGCGTGTCCCCGAGCAGACGCTGGATCGCAGGCGAGGGCCTCGACAGGCTGACGCCTGCCGCTCTCGTCGACGGTGCTGCGGTGTCGCTCAACCATCGTAAACACCGACTTCGGTTCACATCGAGCAATGGATCTCTCATGACCGCCAACCCCTCGATCGAACCTTCCCGCCTCAAGTTGACACGCCTATTCGTCCTACTGACCATCGGCTTACTGGTCATCGCGGCCACAGCTGTCTATCGGTACTATCGCTATGCCCGTCCGATCGGCAGCGGGCCGTCCGGTCCGGTCGTCTCGCCCGAGGCGTTCACGTCCGCATGGAGCGGACGCCCGGTCGTGCTGCTAGGACTGGGCGACAGCGTGACGCAGGGGCTGGGGGCCTCTCCCGGTCGTACCTACTTCCAGCGGCTGGTGAAGAACCCGGCGGACGAGTTCGAAGACATGCAGGGGATCTCCCTATCGCATGTCCTCCCCAAGCTGGAACCGATCAATCTCGCCATCTCGGGCACGACCTCCATCGAGTGCGTGGACTATCAACTCCCCAAATTGCAGCCGTATGACGCAGACACCTTTGGCATCGTGGTGATGACCACCGGCGGGAACGACGTGATCCACAACTATGGCCGTACGCCGCCGCGCGAAGGGGCCATGTACGGGGCCAACGCGAGCGAGATCGGCGAGTGGGTAACGAACTTCGACAGCCGCCTCGACACGATCGCGGGCCGCGTCCGCGAAACCTTCCCTGGCGGTTGCCACCTCTTCATCGCCAACATCTATGACCCGACCGATGGCGATGGGGATATCGAACACGCTGGTCTCCCCGCGTGGCCGGACGGAGTACAGGTCGTGGCAGCCTACAACGAGGTCCTCAGCCGATTTGCGGAACGCCACCCCGATGTGACGCTGATCGACATGCGAGCTGCGTTTCTCGGCCACGGCATCCATTGCACCCACTTCTGGCACCGGAATTATCGCGCGGACGACCCCCACTACTGGTACTGGGACAACCTGGAAGACCCCAACGACCAGGGCTATGACGCGATTCGCCGACTATTCTTGATCGAAATGGCCCGCGTGTTACCGGGCCAACTCTAACGCCCCTAGCGAGCGGCAGACGTCAGTCTGCCGAGTCCCGTGGGAGAGGCTTCCAGCCTGTCATTCCCCCGTGGATGACGAATGTTTCCGAACGGCAGGCCAGAGCCAAGACCTCTTGGTCTCACCCGATGTCACTGCCAGATCGACGCGGGAAGATGACAGGCTGGAAGCCTCTCCCACGAGTCGCAGCCACGCGAAACAACGCTGACCGGTCGCACACGCCTCGACAGACTCACGTCTGCCGCTCGCTGATTCGGTCGTCCGCAACCCCAGCCAGTGGTCGCTCGACTCTCCCTCTGAATCTGTGGTGATCTGCGAAATCTGTGTACCAATCCCTCCGACCTGGACGAGGCATAGAAGTACAGTGGCGAAGGAATCTCACTCGGCATGACTGCTGCTCGGGGAGAGGCTGTCGGCTTCAGCGCGGAGTGTCTTCATTGCGGTGTATTTGACCGAGGGGTACGCTTTGCGAATCCCCTCCTGTTTGATTCACGACGTGCGGACGTATGAATCGGACCTCTCTTGATTCTAGACCGTGATTCATGCGCCGAATCCACTCGCTATTCGTGTTCGCTCTGTTGATGACCGTGTCGATGGTCTGCGCAGGCGACATACCGGGGGCTGCGAAACCAGCGGACTCCGATTCCGTCTTTGGTCCGACTCGCCTTTGGAAGATTCACCTGCATGTCACTGCCGAGAATTGGAAGGCGATGCAGCCTCCGGCTCGTGGCGGATTCCCCGGATTCGGCCCACCTCCCGCAGGCCCAGCCGCTCGCCCGACTGGTGACGCCCCGCCAACACCCGTGAAGCCGCCGGTTGCTCCCGCAGCTCGTCCGGGGAGTTTCGGCTTCGACTTCGAGTACGTGAAGGCCGAGATCGAACTCGATGGCGAGGCGCTCCATGAGGTCGGACTGCGCTTCAAAGGGAACGGCAGTTACATGCTCTCGCAGTCGACCCGCAAGCGCCCGTTCAAGATCGACTTCAACCGCTTTGACCAAGACCAGCGCTTCCACGGGTTGCAACAGCTGAACCTGCACAACAACGTGATGGACCCGACCCATGTGCGGCAGGCGTTGTCGTATCCGGTCTTTCAGGCCGCAGGAATTCCAGCGCCACGGACGGCCTTTGCCGAGGTCTTACTGACGATCGATGGAGAGTGCGATCACGAGCCGTTGGGGCTGTATACACTGGTCGAAGAGATCGACAAGGCGTTCCTGAAGCGGCATTACGACACGTCCAAGGGCATGCTGCTGAAGCCCGAAGGGACGCAGGGGATGGAGTACAAGGGCGAGGACTTCAAGGACTACAGCTGGTTCGAACCGAAGTCGAAGCCGAGCGAGGAAGAGGCCCAGCATCTGATTGAGTTCACACGTCTGATCCACAAGGCCGACGACGAGCAGTTCCGCCGAGAGATCGGCTCGCTGCTCGACACCGATCAGTTCGCCAGGTTTCTGGCGGTGAACACTCTGCTGGCCAACATGGACAGCTTTCTGACACAGGTCCACAACTATTACGTGTACTTGCCGCCGCAGACGAAGAAGTTCGAGTTCCTGCCGTGGGACATGGATCTGTCGCTGGGAGCATTTCCCATGGCCGGGTCGGCGGAGCAGTTGCAGGACTTGAGCATCAGCCACCCGCATGTGGGTCAGAATAAGTTGGTTGAGCGGCTGCTCGCCTGGAAGGAGTTCGATCAGGTTTATTGCCAGCATTTGAAGGAACTGACCGAGAGCCAATTCGGGGAGCAGGGGGTGACTCGCACCAGCCTTCCGATCATGCAAGCGGCCATCCACGATCTCGTCGAGCGAGAGAAGCAGCGAACGGCCCAAGCTCAAGCGGCGCGCGGTCCCGGTGGATTTGGTGGACCCGGTATGTTTGGCGGACCCCAACCCTCGATCGAGACCTTCTTCGACAAGCGGCGGGCCTCGATTACCGCTCAACTCGCCGGAACTTCCAAGGGGCGGGAACCAGGGATGAGCTTCGGTCCGCCGGGTGGTGGTCCGGGGCGTGGTCCCGGTGGCGGCTTCGGTCCCGGCAACTTTCACGGTCCCCAGTTTCTGACCGCAGGCGATGCTGACAAGAACCAGAAGCTGTCGCGAGAGGAGTTCACAGCCCTCCAGGAGAAGTGGCTGACTGAGTGGGACAAGGATACCAGCGATTCACTCGACAAAGAGGAGTTTACGGCGGGGCTCAACGCGGCGCTCGGGACTCCTGGGGGCTCAGCACCCGGCGGAGTGAAGCCGCCCGCCGGTTTCGGTCCGGGGATGTTTCTGAGTGCTCCATTCCTGAATGTCTCGGACACCGACAAAGATGGCCACACAAGCAAAGTGGAATGGGCCTCACTCTTTGAGTCGTGGTTCAAGTCATGGGACAAGGGGCAGGATGAGTCCCTCGACAGCGGGGAACTGGTCGCGGGGCTGAACGCCGCCTTCGGTCCGCCGCCGGGAGCTGGCCCGCCCGGATTCGGTCGCCCCCCGCTGCCCACAGGTCCGCCAGCGGCTCCTCGTCAATAAATGTCGGGTAAGAACCTACTTCCCGAGTTGATTTGGGACATCTGGAAGCGAAGGGGTCGGCAGTCTGAGCTGGCGGCACGGGCGGTGCGCATTCCGATGGGAAGAGTTCGTCTGGGTGTCCCGCAGTTCCCCACTCCGCGATTTCACGCACGGCCCTCGCTTCTGGTCGATCCCGTTGCGGGGTGAGGATTCTCGTGCACAACCATTAGACTTCGGAATGTGTCCGCCACATTCCTGGTGTCCCAGCAAGCTCGCATGATCGACTCCCCGCCACAACTCCCCACTCTTCGAGAAGCCAGCCGCACCTGGGCTCAGGTGCGGCCCTCAGCTTTGGCGGTCCAGCAGGTCAGATCGCGTTGATGCACCGCATACTGCGCATACTGGTCGACGAGAAGAAGTGGATCAGCGAAGAGTGTTTCCAGAATGATTCTACTTGATGCGGCCCGAAATGAGATGTAGCTGCCCCTCGCCAGAGGGCGGGTACGCGAGCTAATTCGGCCACGTTCTAGCGAATGTCGCTACCACCAAATGTCTCACTTCTGATCGCAAAGTAGAAGTGCTGAACCTCGCACTTGACTTACTGATGTGCAGAATGTATATTACCTACCCGGTGGGTGGAATATCTGATCTCAACTCTGAGGTTGTGCCGATGAAACTGTCACGCAAGTCCGACTACGCACTTCGTGCCATGATGTCTCTGGTAGGGCATTATGGGCAAGGGCCAGTCTCGATCCGGACATTGGCAGAACGGCACGATATTCCGCGCAAGTTCTTGGAGAGCATCATGTTGGACATGAAATCGCAGGGCTGGGTGGAGAGCGTGGCGGGACGAGACGGGGGCTTCCTGCTGGCGAAGTCTCCAGAGCAGATCACGATGGGACAAGTCGTTCGTCACTTCGACGGGATTCTGGCTCCCATCGCCTGCGTCTCCACATCTCACTATCAAGCCTGTTCTCAAGAAGGTGTTTGCCGCTTCCGGCGAGTCCTCCTCGACATCCGCAACTACGTCGCCCGCATGATGGATGGTGCCAACCTCGCGAATGTCTTTGCCGGATCGATTGTTCGAAGGGAAGAAGTCTTCTGCCAAGACATGCTTTACGCAGACGGCATTTGACTCGCTTCTCTCTCATTTGGAGATTAATACCACCTACTTAGTGGGTGATAATAATGCAGTGTGTTGGTCTCGGTTGCCATAACCTCGTTGATCCGCACCCACAGACTCAGGAGTTCATCCCATGTTGCGTTGTTGACCTCATCCGGCCCCCCTGTTCGCAGCTGGACTGCGAGTGATCATCACGTCCTCGAAACTCATATTGCCAAGCCAACGCTCAATTCAGAAAGAGAGCATCCCATGCAAGTCCTTCGAACCTCGCCCGTGCCGTACCGTCGTCGCGGATTCACCCTGATCGAACTGCTCGTCGTCATCGCGATCATTGCAGTCTTGATTGCCCTGCTGCTGCCCGCTGTGCAGCAAGCTCGCGAGGCAGCCCGCCGATCACAATGCAAGAACAACTTGAAGCAGTTGGGGCTGGCCAGCCACAACTTCCATGACACGTTTAACCACCTGGCCACCAGCAACCGTCCTCCGGGGACCGGCACCAAACGCCTGTCGGGACTCACGCGGCTGTTGCCATACCTGGATCAGGCCCCGGCATTCAACCTGTATGACCAAACCAGGCAGTGGAGTGATCTCGCGAATCGACCAGTGGTCAGTTCACAAATCGCAAGCCTCCTGTGCCCGTCAGCTGCCTCGGCGATCAAGTTGGATGGTGATCCCGATCCCGTGAGCACTCCTGCGGGGTATGCGTCGAACATGGTCGGCGTGACCGACTACTCACCGAACAAGGGAGTGGCTCAGTCGGTCGTTCCGTTCGCGACAGTGGCTGGCGTCACACTGACCGGATTGTTCAGCGATCCGAATGATGCCACGCATCAGTACTATCCCGGGTATGCGCCGCAGAACGTGGATGCCAAGCTGCGGGATGTGACGGACGGTTTGACGAACACGATTGCCTATGTGGAGTCTGCGGGGCGTCCTGCGGTCTGGCGTAAGGGGCTCAAGCAGACTGGCAGCCTGCCCACAAACCGCGTGAACGGCGGAGGCTGGTGCCGACCGGCCAGCGATACGCTGGCGGAAGCGGCGCGCCCCGATGGGGCGGATCTCTCGGGGCCTGGCGGTTTCACGACCGGGACGGTTGTTCCGTTCAACGCCACGAATGGTTTTGACGTGGCGGGACGGGCCTACCCCGATGCGTACTACAAAACACACGGTACGAGCCAGGCGTTCTCATTCCACACTGGTGGAACACACTTTTTGTTTGGCGATGGCAGTGTGCATTTCCTCAGTGACAACCTCGATTTTGGCGTCTATGTGGCTCTGCTGACCCGTGCCAACGGGGAAGTCAAGACCGCATTCTAAGTCTGTCTGGACCACGTGTGTCGGGCGCTGCGATCTCCGTCGCAGCGCCCGATCTCTGGTGTTTCTTGTCTGTGACGGTGAACCATGCCACGTTTCCATCCCGCTCGTCCCACTCCCACCCCTCTGAGCGTGCCCCGCCAAGAATCTCGGGGTGTCCCCACCTTGGACGACAGCTTGCTACAAGCGTGGCGTGCATTGCCGGACGCCGATCCAGTCATCGTCCCCACTCAGCGAACAGCGTCGTCGAAGCCACAACACCCAGTCTCCGAGCCAGAGCGTGACATGCCGCATCGAGACACACCGGTCATGGCAGCGCCCCGGGTGACGATCCTCCGATCATGGCCAAATACCGGGTCAGGTGTGAGTCAGAATCGACCAGTCTCGCAGCGACCGAGGCTTCAATGGTTCGGTCTCAGCCTGGCTTTGGTCGTCATCGGACTGGCACTCACCTTCCAGTTCTCAGCACCCGTAGTTGTACACGAGACGCGACCAATTCAAGTCCAGGCATTGCTCAACAACCGGCCCATGCCCGGTGCTCAACTCACATTGCATCCTCTGGTGCCGCCTAACGGTGCTGGTCTCGACAATCAGGATCCCCCGATTGTGGGCCGGGGTTTGTTCGATGAATCCGGAGCCTGCTCGCCGGTGATCAACTCCGCCCAGAGCGGCCTCCCCACTGGCGAATACATCGCGTCCATCTCCTGGTTCAAAGTGAGCGTCAAAGAGGGCGAAACAGTCGCCGGACCGGACCTTGTCCCGCAGGTGTTCCGAAGTCCCGCGACATCACCACTGCGGGTCATGGTGACTGATGCAAACAACTCGCTGGTCACACTCCGCTTGACGAATTTGGCGCACCGGAAGAGTCTCGCGAACTACGATCATGAGTAGTCGTTGAGATGCTGCATCAGTCGATTGATGCCTCGCTGACTGGCGGGAATTGACAGTCAGCCCTCGGAGCCATCATTCTCTGGCACCACATGTTCACGACACTCATTGACGCAGGCCCCCATGACTGACTCCACGCCACAACTCCCCACTCTTCGAGAAGCCAGCCGCACCTGGGCCAAGGTCGCCGCCCTCAGCTTTGGCGGTCCGGCAGGTCAGATCGCGGTGATGCATCGCATTCTGGTCGACGAGAAGAAGTGGATCAGCGAGGACCGGTTCATTCACGCCCTCAACTTCTGCATGCTGCTGCCGGGGCCGGAGGCTCAGCAGCTGGCGACCTACATCGGGTGGCTGATGCACGGGCTGCGCGGGGGCTTGATCGCGGGGGGGCTGTTCATTCTGCCGGGGGCAGTGTCGATTCTGATACTCAGTCTGATCTATGCGGAGTATCAGCAGACGGTCGCGGTGCAGGCTTTGTTCTTCGGTCTCAAACCCGCCGTGCTGGCGATCGTGTTCGAGGCCGTGCTGCGGATCGGCAAGCGGGTGCTCAAGAACAACTTGATGTACGGCATCGCCGCGGCCTCGTTCGTGTCGATCTTCTTCTTGAGCGTGCCGTTCCCGGTCATTGTACTGGCAGCTGGGATCATCGGTTACATCGGCGGCCAGATGGCCCCCGATCGGTTCATCGTGCTCAAGGGGCATGGGGGGAGTTCGAGTACCAGCGACATTTCGGACCTGCATCTCGTGCCCGTTGCCCCATCGTGGGGCCGCAGTTTGCGGGTGAGTGCGGTCTGCTTGACGCTGTGGTTCGCCCCGCTGATCGCGCTGTACTACTGGCTGGGACCGAATTCGGTGTACCTGCAACAAGGGCTGTTCTTCAGCAAGGCCGCGTGCGTGACGTTCGGAGGAGCGTATGCCCTCCTGGCTTATGTGCAGCAGCAGGCGGTCGATGTCTACCAGTGGGTTCTCGCTCCCGAGATGCTTGACGGGCTGGGGATGGCCGAGACGACGCCGGGGCCGCTGATCATGGTGGTCCAGTTCGTGGCGTTCCTGGGGGCTTACCGCCATCCGGGGCCGCTCTCTCCGATCGCGGCGGGCATCCTCGGGTCAGCCGTTACCACTTGGGTCACGTTTGTGCCCTGCTTTTACTGGATCTTCCTGGGGGCCCCGTACATCGAAAGACTACGCGGCAATCGGCAACTCACCGCCGCTCTCTCGACGATCACCGCGGCGGTGGTGGGAGTGGTGCTCAACCTGGCGGTGTGGTTCGCGCTGAATACGTTGTTTGCGCCGTTCAAGGCCCGGGAGTACGTGCTGCTGAAGTGGGAGGCTCCGTGGTGGGGAGCACTCCATGAATCCCCTCGATGGAAAGCCGTATTGTCGAACTGCCAATACTTCGTTCTCAAGTTCAAACTGGAGATTCCCGACTGGACCACGGTCAGCGTGGGAGCCTGTGTGATCGCGGCACTGGCGATGCTGCTGACCTTCCACTTCAAGAAGGGCATGGTGCTGACGCTGTCGACATGTGCGGCACTCGGGGTGGTTTGGTACTTGGCCACGAACTGAGTTTGCAGTGTTAGACTTCACGCGGGACGGATTGAGGCGTACGACGGACGACCTCGTCCGTCGCTCTGCGAGGTACTCCACACGGATGGACGAGGACATCCGTCCTACGAGATGTCTCAGTTCTCCCCGCGAGAAGTATATTACGGACCTGCTCCAGACCGTGACAAAGGTTGCCGACTCGTGCGTTTGACCAGGTGTCAGAGCGACCATCATCCGCCAAACACGGACGATGAGGAGGAGATCGGATTCACAGGCTGGCTCGTCGACAACGTCTTGGCGGTGTCCAGTACCTCGCGGGGCGAGCGATCATGCAGGACGCAAACGGCGTTACGATCAAGATCGCCTTCCACTTTGGTCAGAGCACACGTCACCAGTTCCTCCATCGTGCCAGGCTTATTCCCCAGCGTTTCGCACCAGTCGGGTTGACTCATCTGTGCCTGCCTGCTGACGCCCGAGAGCGGCTCCCCACGTTCTGGAAAACGAGTCGACAGCCTGAAAGCCGATCCCACGGGGTCAGAACAGCTTCCGCTGGCCGTCCTGAATCACGCCCTGAATTCCAGCGAGCGGATACTTCTTCCCGATATGTTCATACCCATTCGCGGTCAGCACTCGCCCGCGCGGGGTGCGCTGGATCAGGCCGGTTCGCAGCAGGAACGGCTCGACATCGTCTTCCAATGTATCGGGAGGTACGCTCATACTGTGCGCCAGCGATGACAGCCCGGCTGGCCCGCCCGCGAAGACCTTATACAGCGTCTCCATGTACCGCCGGTCCTGCTTCTCCAGGCCGAGCTGGTCGATCTCCAGCATCTGTAGGGCCTCTTTGGCGATGGCATCGGTGATCGCGCCATTTGGGTCTTGCAGCGTGGCGAAGTCGCGGGTGCGCATCAGCAGGTTGTTCGCCTTGCGCGGGGTTCCCTGGCTGCGACGAGCGATTTCGAGGGCCGCTTCCACGCTGATCGAAGTGCGGAGTTTCTTCGCATTGCGACGCACGATCTCGGTCAGGTCTTCGGTCTCGTAGAAGTCGAGATGCTCGCGGTAGGGAAACCGATCGCGCAGCGGAGCGGTCAACATCCCCGAGCGCGTCGTCGCCCCGATGACGGTGAACGGCTTCAGCTGCATATTGATCGTGCGGGCGTTGAGGCCGTCTCCCAGCGCGATATCGACGCGGAAGTCTTCCATCGCCGGGTACAGGAATTCCTCGACGGCGGGTGGTAGACGATGGATCTCGTCGATGAACAGCACCGACCCGTGCGACGCATTGGTCAGGTAGGGGAGCAAGTCCTTGGGCGCGGTGATAGCCGGGCCCGCTGCGATTTGGAAATCGACGCCCAGCTCTTTGGGGATCACCGTCGCGAGTGTGGTCTTGCCGATTCCGGGAGGTCCATCGAGTAGCAGATGCCCCAGCGTGTCGCCGCGTTTCTTGCAGGCGTCCAGCATGATTCGAATGAGGTTCACGACCTTCTTCTGGCCCACGACTTGGTCGAGACGCTGAGGCCGCAGCTGTTCATCGAACGTTTCATCCTCGACGTTGAAATCAGTCACACGCGGCATTGCCGGAGGCGGAGTCTCAGCAACGGCATCCGATTGGAAAACAGGTTCACGCGCCATGACATTCCCTCCCTGGGACAGTTCCCTACGTGTGTGGTGAGTAGGGTAGGGACTGCAAGCTGTGAAGGATACCTCGCAACTCCCCACAGGCCAATCACACGGGCTTGAGGATTTCTCCGGGACTCAATGACACGTGCGACATCTCACGGACAGCCGTAAGGGTCTTTAATCGAGGGTGAAGACTCTGCGGGCCACCGCGGAGGACTGATACCTCAAGCGGCGCAGAGTGAGACGTTTCGGCGAGCGGGGCGGCGTCAGCCGCCTGGTTCTGCGGGGTCTCCTCGAAGTCCCATCCGGCTCACGCCGGACGCTCGCCGCAATGTCTCATCTCTCCGCGCGGCTCAGCCAGATCCTCGCCCTTCCGACTGGGGGGAACCTCCCTATAAGCGTGGATGGGACGCGAGAGCCGATTCCGAATGCTCTTCCGGAACGGCAGACAGGAATGTCTGCCCCACGGAAGAGTGGCACAGACATTGCCGTTTGGGCCAACGGAACAGAGATGGTGAATCGGCCTTCGACTCTTGGCAATCGCACGATGCGCGGTCGCGAAGAGAGGGAGATCGACTGACCAAACGGCATTCACCGAGAGAACCGAGGTCGCCCGGTGTTCGCTTGTTTCACCAGGCCACCCCGGCCTTCTCCCCCACAGTGGAGTCCTCTCTGAAAGCCGTACCGAATGCGGGGGAGAGGGGGCGGAATTCGACAGCTACCGACTCTCCGAATGCGGACACGTTCACCGGCTCACGGCTTTCCCCGTTCCTCATCCAGTACCTGCTTCAGTGCGTCCTTCCAGAACTCCAGATCGGCATCGGGCCGCTGGGGGCCGGGCTGGTTGCGGAGCGGTTCCGGATCGGGAGTGGCTTTGCTGGGAGGGCTTTTTCCGCGCGAGGGGAGGGTGGCGATTCCCGGTCGCGGGGGCAGTGGAACGATGAGGTTTTGCTTGGCTGTCGCGGGCTGTGGGACTTGTGCCGGTGAGGCGGGCTTCGCGGTCGTCGAGGGAGGTGCCTCAGCGGGCTGTTCTCCCGACAGGCTCCGCTCCAGTGCCGAGGTGAGGTCGACATCATCGGGGACCTCGACCTCGCCGAACTCCTTCATCCAGTAGTCGACATCACCCGTCGGCTGGGGCGCGTCCGCGCCACTTCGTGAACTCTCCTTCGGAATCGGCACCGCAGGGCGACTCACGGGCGATGCTGCTCCCTCACTCGGAGCCGCTCGTCGTTCGTCCAGTTCATCCAGAAAGCGGTCGCTGTTGATCGCGGCAGCCATCCGCTCTCGCGCAGCCCGGTGCAGCCGCCGGTCACTTGACACGATACGGAGTTTGCGCGGTTGTGGGTCTTGGACGATCATCTCTTCGATCAGTTCATCCGCTTCGTGTCCCGGCTCGGGGAAGAGGACACGAATCCCCTCGATCAGTTCCTCACGCGACGAAACCACCAAGACCGTCTTCGCATCGAACACGACGGTCGTGGTCGCCCGCTGCTCTTTCGACAACTGGTGCGCCAACCGCTTCAGCAGGCGCAGCCGTGCCCCCTCCAGCTGCTTGCCGATCAATTTACCCCGCACGAGGCCCGCCGCGTGCATGAGGTTGTATCCGTCGATGATCGTGCGTAGAGACATGGTAGGATCATAGCGGGAGCGTCGTCGAATCCCGAGGACAGTTCCGCCGGGGACACGTATCCGCGCGATGACCCCGTTTGAACAGGCAGTTTGGCCAGTTGTTGGCCGAGCAGTCTGCAGCTGGGCAGTGATGACCGGACCAGCCCGCCGTCCACGCCGCGAGCGATGAGAACGATTCACCCACCGGCGACGAAGCCCGACGCCAGCCCCCCCGAGCGTTTCCCGAGGTGCCGATCGTGGCTATCATGGCAGCGAATGGGTCGGACGATTTGATTCCGCTGATGTCATTCGCCGCTTGACCCCCTCTGAAAAGGCTCCCCGATGCACGGATTTCACGACTCGGACACTCCCGCCCTCGCCGCTCCCGAGTCGGGTCCGTGGTACAAGTCGCTGAACCGGTATCACTGGTTTGTGTTCGCGGTCTCGGCGCTGGGGTGGCTGTTTGACTGCCTTGATCAGCAACTCTTCATCATGGCTCGAATCCCAGCCATGAAAGATCTACTAAAATCATCGATCTCAGATCCCAAGCAGTTGTTCGAAGCGAGTACCTTTTATGGGGACATCGCCACATCGGTGTTCATCGCGGGCTGGGCGACCGGGGGTCTGTTCTTTGGGATGCTGGGAGATCGAATTGGCCGTGCGAAGACGATGATGTTGACGATTCTAATCTACTCAGTCTGCACGGGGCTCTCCGCACTGTCTCAAACGGTGTATGACTTTGCCTTCTTTCGCTTCTTGACGGGGCTGGGCGTGGGTGGGGAATTCGCTGTCGGGGTGGCGCTGGTGGCGGAAGTCATGCCCGCTGTCGCCCGTCCACAAGCACTGGCCTCATTGCAGGCATTATCCGCTGTTGGCAATGTGACCGCAGCTCTGATTAACATGGGCTTGGGAATTGCCGAAGGGGAAGGCAGACTCGATTACGCGCCCTGGCGAATCATGTTTTGTATCGGGGCTTTGCCGGCGGTGCTCGCCCTGGTCATTCGCTCGAAGCTGAAGGAACCGGACACTTGGGTCCAGGCCAAGGCGAACAATGCCACCTCGAACAAGAAGCTCGGTTCCTATGGGGAGTTGTTTGCTGATCCCACGCTGCGGAAGCATGCCTTGCTGGGATTGGTGCTCGCCTGTTCGGGAGTGATCGGTCTGTGGGCGATCGGGTTCTATGCGCCGGATTTGACCCGCAAGGTCCAGGAAAAACCGATCACCCAGGCCGTCTATGCTGAGGAGATCGCAGCCGCCAAAACTCCCGAGGAAACAGCACTCCTGGTCTCCATTCGAGATGCGGCCACTGATGTAAAACTGACTGAAAGTCAGTCCGCCAGAAAGAAGCCCATCTCCGACAAGATCGAGGGACGGATGAAGATTTATCAGGGTCTCACCGCCATCGCGACGAACATCGGAGCCTTCTTCGGAATGTTCGGATTCGGCTTGATCTCCCAACGGATCGGTCGCAAACCGTCCTTTGCAATCGCCTTGTTGGCAGCGTTCTTCAGCACGGCGGCGGTCTTCTGGTTCATGCAGGACTTGTGGCAGATTTTTGTCCTCGCACCGATCATGGGGTTCTGCCAACTGTCACTGTTTGCGGGGTATGCCATGTACTTCCCGGAACTGTTCCCGACACGGCTGCGCTCGACCGGGACGAGCTTCTGCTACAACGTCGGTCGATTCGTGGCCGCTGCTGGTCCCTTGGTGAAAATCTGGATCAACAGCTTCTTTGACCCCAATCTCGATCCGATCCTGAAGATACGGTACGGCGGGGTGGCAATGTGCGGAGTATTCCTCGTGGGGCTGTTCGTGCTGCCGTTTCTACCAGAGACCAAGGGCAAGCCGCTGCCGGAGTAGCGACGTTCGCCAGAACAGGGGGACCGGAACCCGCGTTCGAACGCGGGGCCGGACGTGCGGTGTTTGGTCGCACTCGATGTTGAAAAACGGTGACATTCCCGTCTTCACTTCGGGAAGGCCAATCCATTCAGCAACGGGTCAAGCGAGCGACAAAAACAGCGTAAAACCCAATAAAAAAGCCTCATTCGCAGGGTTTGCGAATGAGGCTTCAAAGCGAGGCGGACGGGACTCGAACCCGCAACCTCCGGATCGACAGTCCGGTGAGGCAGGGTTCCAAGTGGGAACCAGTCAAGAGTTACAGCGAGCGTATCGGCGATTTGCACCAGCGTTTGCACCAGCGAAACGACGAAACGACGAAAACGGGGGAGCGGAAGCCGCTGCGGTGGGGAGTGTCGAGACTCCGACCGAAGTGAAGCCCGAACCAGTCGAGACGAACTTCTCCGCTGCCTTGCTGCTGATTGCCGGGTTGCCTCTGTCGGATGAGGAACGGGCCGAAGCGGTCCGGCGGTTGTTGAAGGGCACGGGGCCATAGCTGGCGGGGGGGCCGGGAAGGGGTGGAGGTACTCTTTCTGGAAAGTGATTCCTAACCGCACCCACCTCAGACGAGAAATAGTAGTCCCTTTACGCACAAGGAAACGTCGAATGAACGACACGTCACCAAACGACATTCACACTTCGGGCGGCAAGTTTGCCAAAGGTAATCCGGGCGGGCCGGGGAATCCGCATGGGGGGCAGGTGGCCAAGCTGCGGGCGGTGATGCTGGCCGCTGTGAGTGAGGACGACATGCGGGCGGTTGTCCTCAAGCTGGTCGAGATGGCCATCGGCGGCGACCTGAAGGCCATCGACCTGTTGTTGACGCGGACGCTCGGGAAGGCCGACAGCGGGCCGCTGGTGGCTGTCCAGATGAACCAACAGGCGGACGGGACGGGAGAGTTACTGGATCGGTATGCAGTGATCCTGGCACGCATCAAGGCGGAGAAAGCAGAGCGGGCTGCAAGGGGCGAAGTGGAAGAACCACTCACCCCGGAAGAACTGGAGCGTTGCAAGGCCGAATTCCGGATACGCATTGCGGCACTGCGACCCTGAAACGGTCGAACTGGCGGAATCGTGAAGGTACTTCCGGAGGGAGTATCCCTTGATACCACATACACGGTCCGCTCTGTCCTCCTTTGTTTTGTTTGCACGCTCGCTCACCCCTTGGCGGCATGTCTCGGGTAGAGGGCGCTGCGCCTTTCGGGCGGTGAGGCCCCCCCTATTTAGGTACTTCCGGCGGGGGTGGAGGGGTATTCGGTGCTTAGCATCGCATCTTTTTTGTCGCCACGGGATAGAATTGGGGACCAACAACAACATCCCGATTGAAAATATCATTAGGGGTTAGGGGAAGCGTCTATCTCTCCCCCGCCTTGACGCCCTTCCTCCCCCAGCCGTAACGTCACCCCATCGGGCGGTTCTCCGCCGGGCCAATCCTTCCTTCCGTCCCCGATTCCCCCCATGACCCCATCCGACTTCATCACCCGCTGGCAGAAATCTGGCGGGGCGGAAATTGCGAACTCGCAGTCGTTTCTCAAGGAGCTGTGCGACCTGATCGGGGTGCCGCATCCCGAGCCATCGAAGGCGGATGAGGACGCGAACGTCTACACGTTCGAAAAGGCGGTGAAGATCGGCAACGGGGACGGGACGGAATCGGATGGCCGGATCGATCTTTATCGGCGGGGGGCGTTCGTTCTCGAATCGAAGCAAGGGACCGAAAAACGCGAACGCGAAGCCGATGA
>JANPCU010000185.1:0-6863 GCA_031431195.1 Planctomycetota bacterium
GCGACCATTCGGTGACTGAACTGTTATGACGAAAGAAGGCGGCGCTGCAGTTGTCGACAGCTGCCTTGACCCGCGTGTCATAGGCCGAAAGAAAGATCGTCCCCTGGCCCCCGAGCGAGTGGCCCATCGCTCCGATACGGTCCTTGTCGACCACATCGAGCGTCTCCAGCGCATCGATCGCAATCGAATGCTCATATGTGAACTTGCCGACAGCTGTCCATTCGGGGTGTTTCTGGTGGAAGCGGGTGGTGTCGTAGGCTCCTTCGGGGGGAATGCGGCGGCCCGAGACGAAATGCTCGGGGGCGATGACGACATACCCGCGCTGCACGAGATGGTGCAGGTGGGCCTTGGTGGCGTCGTCGACGAGTCCAGCGGCTTGCTCGATGCCTTTCGGGAAGGTTCCGTGCATGACCACAATGGCGGGGAGTATTTCGGTGCTCTCCGGTTGCCGTTTCGGGATGGCGAGGTAGGCATGCGCTCGCTCATCGGCCTCGACGGCGTAGCTGATCAGCTGTCGGGTGTAACCTTCTGCGACTTCGACCGTCTCGTGGACCTGGACATCAAGCGGCGGCTTAGCGGGCTTGTGTGGATCGCGGATCAGATCGAGGAACCGCTGGTGGAGTACCTCGCGGTGCTGGGCCCAGTCCTCGGGAGTCTTGATCCCGGTAGTGAGGTCATCCCACGACGAGACGATCTCCGGTGGGTCGGAGCGAGGCCGGACTGGCTCATCGGCGAGAACCGTGCTGGCCGCGATTCCGAGCAACAGCCAGCCTGCAATACTGAGCCCCATTGGTCGACAATCGAACGGCATCGTCTTCATCGCGAACGTCCTGTCTTCGGGGATTTCTTCTGGGCGGGAAGCTTCTTCTTGATGGTTCGCTCCCTCTGCACGGGGCGTTTCTTGGCGGTGACCTTCTTCCTCGCGGGTGGCAATGCCTCTCGCTCACTCGCCGCCTGTGATGCGATCTGCGACTCCGCCAGTTGATAGAACTCATGCAGCTTGGCTTCCAGCAGCCTTTTATCCGGCATACGGGTCTGATATTCCGCCACGAGAGCGGGCGACATCGACCGGTTGAGGGCATACTCCACCACCTCGTGGTCCTGCGTGGCACAGAGCAACACACCGACGGACGGTCGCTCGTGTGGCTTCTTGATCTTTCGATCGAGTGCTTCCAGGTAGAACTCCAACTTGCCGAGGTACTCGGGCTGGAACTCGTCGATCTTGAGTTCAATGGCCACCAGGCAATTCAGGGCCCGGTTGAAGAACAGCAGGTCGAGAGCGAAATCTTTCTTGCCCACCTGCAACGGGTACTCGCTTCCGACGTAGCAAAAGTCTCGCCCGAGCTCGATGAGAAACCGCTTCAGCTTGTCGATCAAGCCCCGCTGCAAGTCGGCCTCGGAGTGGCCTGGGGCCAAGTCGAGAAACTCGACGAGATAGCTGTCTTTGAAGACCCCCACGGCTTCTGGGTGTAATTCTGTCAACAGTGTTGACAGTTTTGGCGGAGAGAGGATTGTTCGCTCGAAAAGTGCTCCGGAGAGTTGGCGCTGAAGCTCTCGGTGGGGCCAGCGTTCACGGTGACAGAGACGAAGGTAGAACTCCCGTTCCTCATCGCGTTTGCAACGGCTCATGATGAGCAAGTTGTGGCTCCAGGACAATTCTGTCACCAGTGGTGACAGTTTTGGCTGGTCGCGATACGTCTCGTAAAACTGGCTCATTCTCCAGAGATTTCTGGCGGAGTAACCGGTCACTCCGGGATACCGGCGCTGGATTGTGGCGGCCAAGTCCTCGACTGTTCCTTCGCCCCAGCCATCACGAGAAATCTTCTGCGTCAGGTACTCACCGATGCTCCAGTAGAGCTCGATGAGTGTCGTGTTGACCGCCGCCACCGCTCGGGACCGTGCAGCCTGAATCAGCCCGAGGACTGTATGGAAGTCGGGAGGCGGCGGAGCCTTGGGCACTTTCGAAAGAGCGAGGCTGCGGTGAGGAGAACTCTTCTTCGCGGGCATGGATCGAAATCCCGGTGAAATCGACATCACACGAAAAAACCCAGAGGTTGCAACCTCTGGGCTTTGACTCATGATAACCAGCGAGTGTCATTACACCAGTTCCGCAATCGGACGGCGGTAGTCGAGGATGTACTGCGGACGACCGGCGGTGTCAAAGAGCTGGGTCGTTTCCACGTCGATACCGAGCTGGTGGTAGACGGTCGCGAAGACTTCCTGGATATGGACCGGGCGATCGTCGGGGCGTTCGCCGTTGCGATTCGTCGAGCCGATCACCTGACCGGTCTTGAGGCCGCCACCCGCCATGAAGAAGAACGAGGCCTGTGGCCAGTGGTCGCGGCCCGCAGTCCCGTTGATGCGCGGAGTGCGGCCGAACTCACCCGACATCAGAATGATTGTACTGTCGAGCATCCCGTGATGCTCCAGATCTTCGATCAACGCACTGAGCGCGCGATCAAGAGGTGGCAACTGCTTCCGCATCGACTCAAAGTTCTGGCCGTGGGTGTCCCAGCCACCCCATGAGAGAGCCACGCTGCGGCACCCGGCCTGGACCAGCTTGCGGGCAAGCAGGAACCGCTCGTTGTCGCGGTTCTTCTTGATCCCGTAGCGTTCCAGCAGCTCGGGCGATTCCTTGGAGGTATCCAGCGCCGCCGACACATGGCCGGAGGTGATTAGCGATACGGCCCGCTGCTCGAAGCTGTCGAGGGCGTCCATCATCCCTTTGGCATCGGTCTCAGCACGGAAGCGATCAAACCCAGCCAGCAGTTCATTCCGCTCGGTGAACCGCGACTCGGCCACCATCTTGTTGAGGGTCAGGTTCTGCTTGGCGGCTCCGTCCGGGCGGAACGGCATGTGCATCGGCCCAAGGTATCCCGACTTGCCCCAGTTGTTGAGGTCGACCGAGGTCGGCGCGGTGCCTTTCACAGTCGTTACAGCCGGTCCGCACAGCTTCGACAGCACCGACCCGACACCGGGGCGACCGCCGAGGCTCTTCAGATCGCGCTCTGACCAGCCAGAGTCAGACTGCCGCGAATCGTGTTCGTTGTTGACGCCCGTGGTCGATCGCACGATCACTGTCTTGTCGGCGACCGAGGCCAGCATCGGCAGCAGTTCGCAAATCTCCATCCCGGCGACCTTGGTCGCGATGGGCAGGAACTCGCCCCGGAATTCCTTCGGAGCCAGCGGCTTCAAGTCGAAGGTGTCCATGTGGGTCGGCCCACCGGGCAGGTAGATATTGATGATCGAGCGGCCCGTCGCCTGGGCCCCCGCTGCGGCTTCCGCCCGCAGCAGTCCCGGCAACGACAGCCCCGCGATGCCCGTGGCCCCGACCTTCAGGAAATCGCGACGAGACACCCCATCACAAAATCGCTGTGCTGTACCCGTGAAACCAAACATCGGAGCACTCCGCAGAAAGTGGGAATCGGACTATTGAACATCGATTGACTCAGATTGAGTCCCTCTCCACGCCCACATACTACATCGGATCAGAGAGACATATCAATCCAATTTGATTGAAGATTGTCCGCTCGGTCCCAGGGCGGCTTACCCAGTGATCTGTGCCAGTGCAAGCCATGCGAGTCGCGGAGCGACAGCGCCTGCGTTCAGAACGAGAGAACCACTCGAAGAACAGCTGTGGCTGGCAAAGTTGTAAACGTCCCTGGCGTCGACAGGTATTCCACCTTCCGGGAGAACACATAGCCCCCTTCGAACTGCCAATTCAGCGCTCCAGGCTGTTTGTGTTCGATCCCGGCCAGCAATTGAAAATCGCGGAGGGTGGCGACATCATCGGCACCACTTGCGCGCCGCACAGCCCAGGATCCACCGCCGAGTTCGCCGGTCAGATAGACCCACCGCTCTCGGCTCTCATCGTGAGTGTAGCGATACGCTGCTTTGGGTTTCGGGAACATGATGTCGTATTTCACATCTTCACTCGGGGTATACACCAAGCCCGCAGCGGGGAGTGCGACGATGTCCTTTCGACCGAGATAGATGAACCCGCCAGCCAACTGCAATTCGGGTGACCAGCGGTAGAACACGAGCCCTCGCCCGACCATCCGAAACGCATTTTTGGTCGCTTTGAGATCGCTGTACATGCTGGGAATCAAGGCGGCTTGCACCGTCCAGCGGTCGTTCAATGGCAAATAAACCGTTGTGTCCAGAGAGAAGTCATACAGTGCAGGCGGCAAATCGGTCGCCGTCGGACCGTCGAGTGAGTGCAATCCGACTCGTGGCGAGACAAACAGGAATGGCCATCTCGCGAACTTGAGGGTTCCCTTCAGATCCAAACTGGTGATCCCGAGTCCCTGATCGGTGGTCGGCAACGTCTGAGTGGTGAGAACGGTTTTGTACCATTCGACCCACGGCTGGTCTTCGAGTGGCACTGCTTCGTCGGGTCGGTGGACGCTCGCCCCGCGCCAATCCCCTTCTTGATCTGGCTCTTCGGGATTGAGGCCGAGCGGGTCTTCGCCTTCATAAGCGGAGTTGTCGAGCGGGTACTGGACCGGAACTGTTTCCCGAAATCGACTTGAGGAGAACTGCTCGGAAGCGTCCCAGGCTCCGGAGCCGAGATCGCTGGAGGACTGGGATTCATCTCCCACCTCCTCGGCGTTCAGCTGTGTCATGCCCGACATTGACTCGATTGCCTCCTCAGTCGCAGCTGCGCGAGGAAAGAACAAATACGTGTCTGGCTCGTCGAGATCGGCGGGAGGTGCCGCTTCGCTGGCCGGAATGTCGACGGTTTCCCCTCCGGAATCCTGGGCCTGGCCCCGGTTCGGTTCGATGAATCCGACTCCCACAAGGAGTAGGATTGCGAGTGTAACCTGTTTTTGAACCACGAGTTGCGCCTGGCTATTGGGCACCAGAGAAGGGGCGATTCCGGCGGAATCACCCTCCTGCGTTAGTCGGGATAGCACTCAGGCAATCTGGGGGTCAATAGGCAAATTCGTGAAATCTTTCGGTGCTTCAACCGTCAATTCCTCTTGAATCTGCGTAATCAGGGGCGTAGTCTGGCACCCTGACCGTCACTCCTTCATTCGAAGGAGTGACGGTCGCTCGCTCAAATTCCGGAGTCTGGAAGTATGTGGCCCCATCGCTTGATGCTCAAATTTTCGCTCGCAGTGGCCTTTCCGCTGGGAATTTTCTGTTCGACAGGTCTCGTGAGAGCTGAGGAAGCGGAGGCCACTCCTCCCGCCGTCTCCCAGGAAATCCAGGACGCCATCGACGCCCTGAAGGACTCGAAGCCGGAGAGCGACAAGTCCGACAAAGCCGAAATCGCGGCCACCCACAAGCAGGCCCGTTCGATCAACCCGCTGCACGATGGGCAGAAGATCCATCTCCACACGTATTGTCTCGACGACACGGGCGACATCTGGGCCTGTGTCGGTACAACGGATGGTTACGTTCAGCACTACTCCCCCGAAGGCGAACTGAAGGCCGAGATCAAGCTCGACTTCGTCCCCACTGCGATCAACACCGCACGCGATCTCGACATCTTCGTCGCTGGCAACGGGAAGATGGCTCGCCTGACCCGGACAGGGGAGATCAAACTGCAAGCGAATACCGCCAACCTCCCGAACCCGGAAGAGTTCAAGAAGCAAGCTCAGGAAGAAGCAAAAGCCGAATCGGAAACGATGCGCAAGCTCGTCGAGACCAACATCGCCCGCGTCGAGAAGACCATTGAAAAGGTCACCGCCCAGATCAAGGAACTGACCGACAAAGAAGAAGAAGTCCCCAAGTCACTCCAGACCCGCCTCAGCCTCTACGAACGCCAACTCACGTCGCTCCAATCCCGACTGGCAAAAGTCACCGCAGCTGACATCAGCGACGCCGACCTCGCCCAGATGATGGCCTCTCGCATGCGGATCACTGCCCTGGCAGTTACGGAGAAGGATGTCTTCGTCTGCGTGACCGGAAACGGCTACGAAGTCTGGCGGTCCGACCATGACTTCCAAGAGCCGACTAAGGTCCTTGAACGCCTCTCTGGCTGCTGTGGTCAGATGGATATCCAGGCCAGTGGCGATCAGCTGCTCGTCGCGGCCAACACCAAGTTCCAGGTCGCCATCCACGACCGGGACGGCACTCCGGTCTCCTCGTTCGGCAAGCGCGACCGCGAGGCCGTCGACGGCTTCGGGAGCTGCTGTAACCCGATGAACATCCGCTGCTGTTCGAACGGCGATGTGTTGTGTGCGGAGTCGAGCATCGGGAACATCAAGCGGTTTAATGCCGCCGGTGAACTGGTCGGCTACATCGGCAAGGCCAAGATCGGCATCGGCTGTAAGCATGTGGCGGTGGCTCACGATGATGTTCGCGACCGCTACTACATGATGAACGTCGACAAGGGGAACATTCTGGTTCTGCTGCCACTCGCCGAGGCTCCCGAGTTCACCGAAGAGGAACTCGCCTCGAAGGCCGCAGCTGATGGACTCGGCAAGAAGCTGATCGGCGAATGGACAGCGGCTCAGGCTCCCAAGAAGGAAAACCGGACCGACGAAGAGAAGATCAAAGCCCTGACTCAACCCGACTCTCCGTTCAGCCGGATCGACTTCCAGCCGGGCGGCAAGCTGACGGTTCAGGGCGGCATGCTCGGTCAATACAGCAACGATCTGTCATGGGTCGCGGTGCGGCAGGAAGGCGAGGAGTTGACCATCAGTATCCAAATGAGTGGGGCTGACTGGCTGGAATTTCAACTTCACTTCGCGGGCGATGAGGATGTGCAGATCAAGTCCCAGGCGTTCCCCGAACTGAAGGCGACTCGTGCCGCAAAGGATGCGGACGAGAAGCAGCCCGAAGAGCCCAAGACGACCGCCAAGTAGGCCCTCACGAGAGCATTGGCGAGCCGGTGGGGGGGGGCCCCCCCCCCC
>JANPCU010000186.1:0-5558 GCA_031431195.1 Planctomycetota bacterium
AACCCCTCGACCCGCACCCACTGCTCGTCCGATAACTCAAACCGCCGCATGACAATCCCCGTCCTTGAGGTCCAATTCCCAAGGCGGTGGTCTACCCGGTTGGCCCGTTTTCGGATAGATGATTGTCAACACGGCCTAGCAAGAACCTCTCGTGGCCAAGCCACCCTGGTAGATTCCAAAGCGAATCAACCGGGGCTAACCCGCTGGTTTGAACGCTGGCGTGTGATGCCTGATCGTCTGGGTGGCGGGGTCAGGAGCGCAGCGGATGGCCCAGGCCAGGGTGGACGTAGAGCCTGAGGCTTGGAGACCAGCGTTTTGGCCAAGGAGGCAATCGGCAGGTCACGTTTCCCCACAACGGGGCCATCCGCAAAGCCTCCTGACCCCGCCATCCACGCGGGATCATCCCTCTAGCCGGGCCACCCCCCCGCCCAACGCCATAAATTGCATCTCTCAATCTCCGCACACAAAAAAAACTTTAGGTTGGCTTGACACCCGATGGCCTCCAGCGTAATGTCAAGAATTGAAGTGGTATCTAATGCACACTTCCTTCTTGTCTCAATTCTTTGAGGATCATGATGCTTCTGAACATCCGTCGAAAACTAGGATTCACTCTGATTGAGTTGCTGGTGGTGATTGCCATCATCGCCGTTCTCATCGCGCTGCTGCTGCCCGCAGTCCAGCAAGCTCGCGAAGCCGCACGCCGATCGACGTGCAAAAACAACCTCAAGCAGATCGGCTTGGCTCTCCACAACTACCACGACACATTTCTCTATTTCCCAGAGGGATGTGGTGGGCCGGGATACGGTGCAGCTGGAAATGCCTGGGAAATTGAGAATGGCCTGCTCAGCCCACACGTGGCGATGCTGCCTTACGCCGATCAGGCTCCCTACTTCAACAAGCTGAATCTGACAGGCACCCCGACAATCGCTCCTTGGGACGGCTCGGGGGTCTGGAACGCTCGCATCCCCTACCTGAATTGTCCGTCTGACATCCCACTGGAGGACTACCAACAACGTGGTCCGAACAACTACCATGGGAACTGGGGGCACAAAACGACCAATGGGCCAGCGACACATCAAGATAACCATTGGAATAAGACGACCGGTGTCTTCCAGTTCAACGGCTCCACAAATATCGCCACCGTTTTAGACGGATCTTCAAACACCATCGCGTACGCGGAAGTGTGCAAGGGCAACCCCAATGATCGAACAGACGTTCGTGGAAACGTGGCTGCAAATATGGGGGGAGCGATCTTCGACAACGCTGCCGCATGTAAAGCGACCGCCACTGGCAAGAAGTACAATGCAGGTGTCGCTGTGAACGCAGCTTGGGACTGGCAGGGTGCGTACTGGTGCGACGGCCGCCTCGGTTACAATGGTTTCAACACCATCCTGCCACCGAACAGCCCTTCCTGTGCATCTGGAAACGTGGATGGCCAAGGGATCTTTTCTGCATCAAGCCGACACGTGGGCGGTGCGCATGTACTGCTCTGCGACGGTGCCGTGAAATTTATCTCAGAAAACATCGATGCTGGCAATGCCGCTGCCGCCACCAACAGCGCTCCACAAGTCTATGGACTGTGGGGCGGTTTGGGCACCCGAGCAGGCAACGAAGTGCTTGGTGAGTTCTAGGCCGATTGAGATCTGAGAACGTGTTCGACAACAGCCCTGAAGCAGAATTGCTTTGGGGCTGTTTCCATGTACTCCTTGGGTATTGAGTTTGATGAGCAACACACGCATCAAAGTGAGAGTTGCAATCCTCGGAATGATTGCAATCGCCGCACTGGGAATCGTCGCATCGAAATGGCAGCTTCGGACAGTGACTGAACCAGAAAAGCTCGTCGATATTTCCGAGGGGCTCAGTATCGCAGAAACCGCCCTATCGCAAGGTGATGCAGAATCCGCTGCACAATTCGAGCGACAGTTCGATCGAAGGCATCCACAGTTTGCGGTCGCCATGTTGGCACTGGCAGAAGTCGCCCAGCGCATGGGGAACGAGAGTGAGGCCATTCGTTACTTCCACCTGATCCCCATGGACGGGTCCCCGGAGGACATCAATGCTCGGATGAACTTGGCGGACTTGCATTTTCGGGGTGGCCAGTGGCAGACAGCTTCGGACGAGTTTGAATACATTCTCAAACAGCAACCCAATCATCTGCAGGCATTGTCCTCTTACTCCTTGTTACTCGATTTTTCGAATCAAAGGTATCGTGCCAGTCGGCTCATATTTAGCCTTGTCCAAAGAGACCACTTTTCTCTCGACCATTTGCTGTACCTGGCAAACTCATCGACCGTGCATTCTCCCATCGAGGAAATCCAACGAAAGGAGCCTCATCCATCCGATGCCCTGGTCAATCTTTCGATTGGCCGTTTCATTCTGTTGCAAGAAAAGCTGGATGAGGCTGAGCCCTACCTTCTTGCCGCGAAACGACTTCGTCCCGATTTAGCAGAGGTCTCCATTCGATTGGGAGAGGTTCTGTTGATCCGGAAAGACATTGAAGGATTCCAGGCGTGGGATCGGAGCGCATCCGTGGAAGTTCAATCGCACCCCGTCTACTGGCAGCTCAAAGGACAGTTGGCTGAACAGGTGAATAATCCCCGAGGAGCCGCTCGCTGCTACTGGGAAAGCCTGCGGATCGATCCCAATAATCGGGTTCCCAACTACCGGCTCGCACAATTGCTGCAGCGATTCCACCGAGAGTCTGATGCCGAAGCATTTCTCCAAAGTTCATCCACAATCACTGATATCATCAATTCGATTGACCTGATCCACCATAATCGCCATCACACCGATTCTATGCGCGTCGTCGCGGAAGCGACGGAAAGCCTGGGACGCTACTGGGAGGCGATGGGGTGGGCACGTTCGGCATTGGTTGTTGATTCTGATCTTGTTTGGGCTCAGCAGTTGCTGGCCCGAGTCGGTCCCCGTGTTTTGCCAGATTCCCCCCAAAATGATCTGAAAGTCAACCCGACCTTGCGGATCGACCTTTCGAGTTTCCCATTACCTGAGTACCCGTCGAGTACCGTATCGTCAGCCCCTCAAGTGGCCAGTTCTGAAGCCCAGTTTTCTGAGGAGGCGAGTGCCCTTGAATTGGATTTCACATATTTTAATGGTCCCGATCTGAGTACTCCTGGGGGGCGCATGTTTGAGTTCACCGGGGGAGGGGTTGCCATTCTCGATTTCGATCGTGACGGGCACGCAGATGTTTATATGCCACAGGGCTGTGAATGGCCCCCAGTGGAGGGAAATGGACGCCACCTCGACCGCCTGTTTCGACTCCAGGGGGGCCGGTACGTCGACTCGACAACGCAAGCATCGCTGTTCGAAGACCGCTTTAGCCAGGGGGCCACAATTGGTGACTACGATCAGGATGGCTTTCAGGACATCTACGTGGCGAATACTCATGTCAACCGATTGTGGAGAAATATGGGCGATGGAACATTCGAGGATGGAACTTCAGCAGCCGGAATCGACGGTTCCTTGTGGACCACAAGTTGCCTGCTGGCGGACCTCAATGGCGATACCCTGCCTGATTTAGTCGACGTGAACTATACGGTCGGTGACGACATCTTCTCGAGAATCTGTGATACCGGAGGAGTCGTTCGTTCGTGTTCTCCTCTGGTTTTCACCTCCTGCTCAGACCGGTTATGGCTGAACTCCCCGGAAGGAGTTTTCACGGAAGCGTCGAAGCTTTCTGGATTCGAGGGAGAAGATGGCCGTGGGTTGGGACTTGTGGCCTACTCGGGAAGCAATCGCTCCGGGATGTTGGACCTGTTTGTGGCAAATGACATGACGAAGAATTTCAGCTTTCAGAATCAGCAAACCCAACGCGGGAGCTTTCCTCAATACCAAGAGCTAGGAATACTTTCCGGACTCGCATTCGATGTCAATGGGGATGCACAGGCCAGCATGGGGGTGGCGGCCGCAGATGCAGATGGGAACGGTCTCCTCGACTTCTACGTTACCAACTTCTACCAAGAGTCGAACAACCTCTATCTTCAACAACCCGAGGGAGGATTCATTGACCATGCAGCCAGCGCGGGGCTTCGAAGTCCCAGCCTCCAAATGCTGGGGTTTGGGACTCAGTTTTTAGACGCGAATCTGGACGGATGGCCTGATCTGATTGTGACCAATGGGCACGTGGACGACTTTCGTCATCGTGGAACGCCATACCAAATGCGGACTCAATTTTTTGAGAATGCGGGGGAGGGGAAATTCACGGAGAGATTTGCGAAAACGCTGGGACCATTTTTCGAACGCGAATTCCTGGGACGGGGGTTGGCAACATTGGACTGGAATCGCGATCGGAAGCAAGACGTGGTCATTTCTTATCTGGACGCTCCCGCAGCCGTCTTGACGAATCATACTTCGACGAAGAATCATGCGATTTCAATTCAGCTTGTCGGCACGACTGTCGACCGAGAGGCCATCGGAACGGTCATCGAAGCGAACGTCGGTGATCGCCGTCTTGTCAGTCAATTGACTGCGGGAGATGGCTATATGGCATCGAACGAGCGAAAGCTGATCCTGGGACTTCGAGACCATGACCAAGTTGAGCGTCTACAGGTGAATTGGACAGACGGAACATCTGTGGTGTTCGATGGACTTTCCGCTGACAAGGACTATATCATTGTGCAGGGAGGCTTGGCCCCCTTAGCGCTCATCCCCTGAATCTCGGTGCAACCTTGAACTCGAAAACTCGCCCTCTGTTTGTTTGGACGCTTCTCTGCTTACTGGCGGGTTGTGGTGCCGATGGGGTCGTCGTAAAGCCCACTGTACCGGTCTCAGGGAAGGTGACTTATAAGGGTTCTCCTATCGGGGGAGCCATTGTGACATTTTCTCCGACAGTCCTCGAACCTGGCCACTATGTCGCCCTCGCAATCACGAACAAAGAAGGCGTCTTCGAATTACACACTCCCTTTGGCGGTGACACTGACAACCCCGGCGCAGTCGAGGGTGAGTACAATGTGACCATCAGCAAAACAGCGCCAGGCACATCTGCTCCCGCAAGTAACGCTCCGCCTACTGCTGAAGAGATGTCGAAAATGTCAGCACGCCCTGTAAAAGGTGGCAAGGCAAGCGAAGTCGCCTCAGAGATTCCAATCTATTATTCGAACTCCTCCACCACAACGTTTCGAGTCAAGGTTCCCTCTCCAAATTACGACTTCGACTTAGTGGATAAGAAATAGCAGTCGAGTGTCCCCCCTTTACTCGCTCCGGGTCATATCGCACGCAGGGTGGCACAGTTTGGCCGCTTCGGAGTCTATGTTTGCGACTCGGCACAGGGGCCTGACCAAGATGGAGGGTGGCAGAGTCAGGAGGCTTGGCGGATGGCCCCGACCAGGGTGAGCGTGACTCGCACGGATTTCCAAGTCTGCCCAGCGGCTGAAACACAGAGTCATCTCACGTTTACCCACGCCGGGGCCATGCGCTGAGCTCCTGACCCCCCCAAACCCCGACCCCGATGGGGTCACGCCTCGTAGCCCAGGGTTGCTCGCGCAGCGGGAAACCCTGGGTTTGCGATCGGTTTCGAGAGTTCCAACCCCAACGGGGTTGCG
>JANPCU010000187.1:0-3635 GCA_031431195.1 Planctomycetota bacterium
CTAGCGCCGTGCCGCTCATGTGGTGTGATTCGGAGACACCCCATGCCCGAGACCGTCCCGCTCCAAGGTCTGTTTGTGAGCGGCGACCTGATGCTGGGCGTCCCCGTACTCAATGCTCTCGGAGCTGTCTGCGGTGAGGTCAGCCGGGCTCTCTCCGGACGCGGGCTGCTGGAGCGTTTGGCCTCCCGTCCGGTTGACTTGCTGGTACTCGATCTAGAGGCATCCGATCTCGATCTGACCGCCATCGGAGAGTTGACCCGCACCACCGGTCGCCCCCTCACTGTGGCCTACGCCCCACATGTCGCCACCGAACGTCTGCAAGCCGCCCAGAACGCAGGCTTCGCAGCTGTGCTATCCCGGGGGCAGGCCGCCAGCCAGTTGCAGGCCGTGCTGGAGCGCGTGTGGGCGGCCTCGGGTGAACCCCGATGAGAGAGTGAACCGGGGGGTGAACTTGATCGCCCATGTTCTGGCGAACGTAGCGACCTTCGCCAGAAGGTAGGCGATCGACATGTGATCTTTGACTGCAAACGAATTTGGCAAATGCTCTAGGCCGTGTTGACATTCACCGTTTCAATCAGCGCAACCGATTACTGGGCAATGAGTTGCGACGAGCCTATCCCAGGGGGCTTTGTCGACGCAAGTTGTTGCCATGAAAAGGGTTCCGAAGTGAATGTCAACACGGCCTAGAGCATGTTCAGAATCCGTCTTCAGTCGACACAGACAGGAATGTCTGTGCCACCGCTCAGTGGGGCAGACATTCCTGTCTGCCTCTTCTGCAAACCAATTCCGATACTGCTCTAGTTCTTGCTGTTGTCTTTGAGCAACGGACAGATCAACTGTATGACTTCACACAGAAACGATGTGAGTCCGATTCTCTCGCCACGCTCATGGAGTTCTTCAAGCGATGGCTCTTGGAGGCACCGTAGTTCTCGTTCGGCTCCCGAATCAGCAACCAAGCTGCCGAGGACACGTTTGGGGCAGTGTTTCGAATGCTCCGCGTGAGAGTTCACACGTTCAGGATGGAGACTGGGATCGTACCCGAGCGATTTTCGCTCGCTCTGCAAGCGTTGTTGCTCCTCCGTCGAGATTGAGCGGAACCCCGCCAGGATCCAGTTCTCACGCTTGATGATCGCCATCCCGAGAATTAGAGGCGGCTTCCCATGATACTCATCACGAGCCTGATTCCAGCCGATCTGACGCTCCGGTTGGCCATCAATGTCACGCATCACGACCAGGACTTCCGGCTGAGGGTCAATCGAATTCAGCAGCAGAATTGCTTTACGGGCCAATAACGCATCAGCAGCTCCTGGCTCGCCGAGAAAATGTCCTTTCCGAGGCTTTAAATTCCGAGCCTTGGCCAGGTCGGGAACATTGTGAATCCGGGTCCAGGGATAAGGCGATTCGGCACCGAGATACTGGCGCACATGTTCCAGGTGGTCCACTTCTAACCAAGCGATCTGTTCTACCAGAACGCGGTCAATCAGCGTGGACGCAGCCCGAAAGTCGGCATCGGCTTCGCAGGCGACAGCGATGACCAGACTCACTGTGCGACCGCTTTCTCATCGCGGGTCACCCACTCTTCTCCCATCGTGCCCCAAAACTCACCGGCGGTCATCACATCCTTCCACCGGTCATACTCCGGGTGATCCGTCAGCGGCTTAGCTCGGGCGTATCCGTCGTCAGCCACATGCATGCAAATCACCGACTCGATCGGAATCTGATCGAGCAGATACGGGGAATGACTCGTGGCAATGATCTGCAACTCGGGCCGCTGCTCCATAATGCCTTTGAGGATTTCCACCAAGGAAGCAATCGCACGCGGGTGCAGCCCCTTGTCGATATCATCCATGAGCAACAGATTCGGTGGGTTCTCGCCGTACAGAAGTGTGAGTACGCATGTTGCCAGCAATGTTCCTTCACTCATTTCGTGTGCTGGCAGCCCCTTCGCGGAGCGAGTGTCGAACATCAACCTTTCGCCCCAATAGCTTTTCTTGCGAGTGACAGGATATTGAGCTGAACCGACGGAAATAATTTCGGTCTCATCTCGTTCCAATGAGGCATTCTCGACCCAGACTCGCACAATCTGAGGCACAAGGCTTGTCAGAGACGAAGTGATCATCTCGACAATGTCGGTGCGGCCTCTTTTCAGGTAGCCGCCAATCACGGAAGCCAAGTTTGCTCCGTCGTCACCTAGTGAAGGTGTCGCAGTCTCGTTGTATGACACACGGGACGATACTTCAGACGATAGTTTCAAGAACCTCGATTGCAGCATGTTCAAGTTTCGTCTTTGAACACTATCAACCGACTCCACCGATTTGCGACCTTCAGCCCTAGCCTTAAGTTCACCGAGTGTCACAGGAACGATTGGTTGATTGGCATCAAACACAAACCAGGAATCGCGTTCCGAGTAAGAAGGAGAAGTCAGTTCACTCAGTTTGACTGCACCCTGAAAACCTGTCTCACGTGGTGGCAATCTCCGCGTCACCGCATTGATCGATAAAAGGAGTGTTGATTTTCCGCTACCATTGGGACCGACGACGACTGTCAGACGATCCGGGATCGGAATATCAACCCCCTTAAGGATCTTGTACCTGAGCACACGAACGCCGGTAATCATCGACATGACCTCTGCGATGCAGGGAGCAGAATGAACGACTCACTCAGCAACGTCAGCATACCCCAAGTCGGAACATCCCTCCAGCGCGATCTCACGCTGGTCAGAAAATGACATCGGCTTGGCTACTCCTCGCCATCCTCAGTGGTCTTCTCCCCCTCTTCGTTGGGTGGCACCGGTTGGCTCGCTTTGGAGTCTACCGGTGTGCCTTGGCACAAGAGGCCATTCACACTCGATGCGAATCATACCTGACAAGACTTCCCAACTACCGGACCGAGAACGAGTTACAACATGCGGTCGAAGCGACTCCGCGTCGCGTGAGCGTCCACAGTTTACATAGAATTCAATGGAATACCATAGATTTACGGACATTCTCGGACAAAGCCAATCACCGAACGGGCGACTTCAACGTGTAGGGCTTTATCGGTTGGTAGCTCAACTGTCGTGTCTGGTCACCTCGAACCGATAATCAAAATCCGCGAACCGTGGGCGGTCGATTCCGGCGTCTTCCCAGCTGTAGGCGTAGTCGCCGATGTGCCAGAGGCGGATGGTGGTGTCGGCCACGATGGGCAGGCCGCTTTGCCGCGCGCGGTGGCAAAAGGCGTAGTCCTCGGCGAGATACCAGGAGCCGCCTTTCCACGACCGAATCAGCGGCTGAAAGAATGGCCTCAGCGGGCGTGGCGTATGCTGATTACAGATCGGCAACTCTAACGTCCGAGCGACGGTTTCGTACGCCTCGCGACGGATGTGCAGGAACCCGGCCCCGGCGTACAAGATCTCGTTCAGGCCCCCCTGCACTCCAAACTGAAACCGCTCCGTCCCCGGCAGCACGTGCATCGCCAGCTCGCGCAGCCCCTTCTTCGGATAGATCCCGCACGCGATCGGCAACCCATGCCGCCGCAGCTTCTCCACATCGTCCGGGTCGAACCCCACGTCCGAATCGATCCACAGTGTCTCGTCGAACCCATCGCGAAGAGCATCACTCGCCAGCTGATTCCGCGCCTGGTCAATGGCCGAGTAC